>JAYSFH010000737.1:1940-2182 GCA_041913405.1 Dongia sp.
TTTCGAGTTCTGCTGGATCGTCGACTTCCCAATGTACGAGTATAACGAGGACCTAAAGAAGATCGACTTCAGCCACAACCCCTTCTCGATGCCGCAGGGCGGGCTGAAGGCGCTGAACGAGCAGGACCCGCTCACCATCAATGCCTATCAGTACGACATCGTCTGCAACGGCGTGGAGCTCTCCTCGGGTGCTATCCGGAACCACCTGCCGGAGATCATGTACAAGGCCTTCGAGATCGCCG
>JAYSFH010000738.1:0-2178 GCA_041913405.1 Dongia sp.
CGACCAGCATGCCGACCAGCAGCCCGAGATCCCCGCGCGCCCAGGTCGCGGCCAGTTTCATGCCGACCGGGTAGATTCCGGCCATCGCCGCGCCGGTCACGAAGCGCAGCAGCGGCGTCAGCGGGGAGCTCGGCGGCACCACCAGGATCAGCGCATTCGCCGCGCAGGCGACCAGGGCGGACAGGGTGAAGAGGCGCCGCGGATCGAACCGGTCGGCGAGACCCAGCAGCGCGCTCGTCAAGGTGCCCAGGACGAAGCCCGCCTGCACCGCGCTGGTGAACAGCGAGGCGTTGAACGCGTCGATCGCCTCGGCCTGCCGCAAGCTGGGCACGATCGCCGTCGCCGAAAACCACAAGGAGAGTGCGAGTACCTGCGCCCCGCACAAAGCCGCCAGCGATGGCCACTTACCTTTCAGCATGCCGAGACCCGTATCACAGTTTGTCGGGATCGGCTAAGGTCCCGCCCCGCAACGCGCCTGCCCCAATTTTTCTTGCCAACGAGGTTCCGATGTCGCCCGCCATGTACAACGCGTCCGTCCCGGTCTTCCGCCAGATGCTCTCCGCGCTTTCCAGCATCATCGACAAGACCATCGCCCATGCCGAGGCGAAGAAGATCGATCAGGCCGTCTACGCCAATGCGCGGCTCTATCCCGACATGTTCCCCTTCGCGCGCCAGATCGGCGTCGCAACCGACTTCGCCAAGGGCGCCAGCGCCAGGCTTGCCGGAGTCGAGGTGCCGAAATTCGAGGACAACGAGGTGACGCTCGCCGACCTGAAGGCGCGGCTGCAGAAGACCCTCGACTTCCTCGCCACCCTGAAGCCGGAGCAGTTCCAAGGCGCCGAGACCCGCGACATCACTATCCAGCTGCGCGGCACGCCGACGGTGTTCAAGGGCCAGTCCTATCTGCTGCATTACGCGCTGCCGAACTTCTATTTCCACACCACCACCGCCTACGCCATCCTGCGCCACAACGGGATCGAGATCGGCAAGCCGGACTTCATCCATCAGCTGATCACCGCCTGAGGGTTGCGACTCTACACAGAGTCGTGACAGCGCCGCCACAACGGGTCTAGGATCGCCGCCGGAAGAGGGGCGGCTTATGGACGACAGGGCGAAACCGGCTGGGGCAAATCCCAGTGGAGCGAATCGGTGGCGGCGCTTCGCCGATTGGGACGAGCGTCCGCTGCGCCTCGATCGCTTCGCCGTCGAGGATGCCGAGAACGGCTTCGCCGCCTTCGAGAGCCCGAACGACCCGAAGCCCGGCCTGGAGCTGAAGAACGGTCGCGTCGTCTCGCTCGACGGCAAGGCCGAGGCCGATTTCGACATGATCGACCTCTTCATCGCCCGCCATCACATCGATCCCGAGATCGCGCCCGAGGCGATGGCGATGGATTCGGCCGCGCTCGCCCGCATGCTGGTCGATTTCAACGTGCCCCGCACCGAGCTCACGCGCCTGGCCCATGGCCTGACGCCGGCGAAGCTCGCCGAGGTCGTGGCGCAGCTGAACGCCATGGAAATCGCCTTCGCCTATTCCAAGATGCGGGCGCGCAAGACTCCCGGCAACCAGGGCCATGTCACCAACGCCAAGGACGACCCGCTGCAATTGGCGGCCGATGCTGCGACCGCGGTTGCCTTTGGTTTCGACGAGATCGAGACCACCCAGCGCGTCGCCCGCAACGCCTGGTCCAACGCGGTCGCGTGTGCCGTGGGTGGCGCGGTCGGGCGCTGGGGCACGCTCTTTCAATGCTCCTCGGAAGAGGCCGAGGAATTGCAGATCGGCATGGCCGGCTTCTCCTCTTACGCCGAGACGGTCTCGGTCTACGGCACCGAACGCGCCTTCATCGACGGCGACGACACGCCCTGGTCCAAGGCCTTCCTCGCCGCCGCCTATGCCTCGCGCGGGATCAAGATGCGCTGTACTTCGGGGGCAGGTTCAGAGCTGCTGATGGGCTTCCATGAGTCGAAATCGCTGCTCTATCTCGAGGCCCGCTGCCTTTGCCTGCAGCGCGCCATGGGCGTGCAGGGGACGCAGAACGGCGGCATCGACGGCGCGCCGGTGACTTCGACGGTGCCCGGCGGCGTGCGCGAATTGCTTGCCGAGAACCTGCTCGCGGTCTGGCTCGACCTCGAATGCGCCTCGGGCAACGACGCGCGGAGCTCGGAATCCGAGATGCGGGT
>JAYSFH010000739.1:0-2175 GCA_041913405.1 Dongia sp.
TGGCGATAGATGCGCAGGTTGTAGGAGTTGAACGGAGTCTTGGCCAGGCGATCGGCAGCGCGGCGAAGCTCACGCCCGTCGGCGCGGCGCAGCGCCCAATCTCGAAATGTATCCGGATCGGGAAAGCGCGCCGCAAAACCCGCGGCGAAGCTTTCCCAGCGTGGCCTGTCGATCACCGACTTCGGCAGCGTGAACGGAAAGTCGAAGCCGGCAATCGTGTCCGGCTCCCTCACGACATGCCGCGCCAGAGCCGCGATCGCGGCGGCCGGCCCCGTGCCGCTCTCCGGGAGATCCGCGGCGGGAAGGAGATCGACCAACGTCAGACGGTTGCCGCGGCCGCGCTTGCATTCCGCGATCCAGATCTTGCGGCCGGCATCTTTGGCGCCGCTGAAGTCGACGCCGAGGACGCGCTTCGGCTTCATCTAGACCGTGGCGGAATAGAGATGGATGAGGGCGCGGATGACGGTCTGCGCGCGGACGGAGTCGCGGTCGCCGTCGAACAGGCAGCGTTCGACCTGGGACCAGCCGTCTTTCCGCGCCATGCCGATATAGACCAGGCCGACCGGCTTTTCGGCCGAGCCGCCGCCGGGTCCGGCGATGCCGGTGACGGAGATTGCGACGTCCGCTTGCGAGCGGTGCAGCGCACCCTTGGCCATGGCTTCGGCGACCTCGCCGCTGACCGCGCCATAGGCCTCGAGCAGGCTCGAGGAGACGCCCAGCTGTTCGCGCTTGGCCTCGTTGGAATAGGTAACCCAGCCGCGGTCATAGACGTCGGAGGAGCCGGCGATGGCGGTGAGCGTACCGGCGACCAGGCCGCCGGTGCAGCTTTCGGCCGTGGCGATCTTCAGCTTGAGATCGCGATAGCGCTGCAGGAGGGCCGCAACGTCCATTCAGGACAGCGGGAGTGCGACCGTGGCCATCGCCTGGGCGGCGATGCCTTCGCCGCGGCCGGTGAAGCCGAGCTTCTCGGTGGTGGTCGCCTTCACGCTGATGCGGTGCGCGTCGATGCCCATGATCTCGGCCAGTCTTGCGATCATCGCCGCGCGATGCGGCCCGACCTTCGGCTTCTCGCAGATGATGGTGATGTCGCAATGGGTGACCTGGCCGCCCTGTTTGGCGACCAGCTTCATCGCGTGGTCGAGGAACTTCCAGGACGGGGCACCCCGCCATTGCGGATCGGAGGGCGGAAAATGCGCGCCGATATCCTGCGCGGCGATGGCGCCGAGGATCGCGTCGGTCAGGGCATGCATCGCGACGTCGGCGTCGGAATGGCCTTCGAGCTTCTGGTTGTGCGGAATGAGGATGCCGCACATCCAGACGCCGTCGCCATCGATCAGCCGGTGCACGTCGTAGCCGCTGCCGGTGCGGTACTCCAACGGCACCACGCTGCGCTGTTCCGCCATCATATGCTCGGCCCGCTCGAAATCGGCTCGGGTGGTCACTTTGAAATTGTTCACGATTCCCGGCACCAAAACCACCTTGATTCCCGCGGCCTCGGCGACCGCGGCGTCGTCCGTCATCTCCGGTCCCGAAGCCGCGTTGCGATGCGCTGCCAGGATCGACTGGAAGCGGAAGCCCTGCGGCGTCTGCGCCCGCCAGAGCCCGGTGCGATCGACCGTTTCGCCGCTGAACTTTCCGTCGGCGCGCTTCAGGGTGTCCACCACCTGAACCGCGACCAGGGCGCCGTCGTGATCCTGCAGCGCATCGATCGTGCGGTCGATGGTCGGTGCGTCGATGAAGGGCCGCGCCGCATCGTGGATCAGGACGAGATCCGGCGGGCTGCCGGTCAGGCTCTCGAGGCCGTTGCGCACCGAAGCCTGGCGCGTCGCGCCGCCGAGCGCCGGGGCGAGCAGGGGCAAGCCCGTGGTCGCCGAATCATAGAGCTCGCGGTAGGTGTCGTTGATCACGACCTTGACGCCGGCGATGCGGGGATGCGCGGCGAAGGTCTCCAGGCAATGGCGCAGCAAGGGCTTGCCCGCCAATGGCAGGAACTGTTTCGGCAATTCGCCGCCCATGCGCAGTCCGCTGCCCGCGGCCACGACCAATGCCACTACGTTCGTCATTCGGAGTCCTCAATGGGGGCGCAACCTAGTCAGGATGTCGCGGTTTGCCAAGCTTCGCTTCCCAAGCGACCGCGGCGTTTGCCAAGCCAGGGCCCGGCACCCATAATAGTCA
>JAYSFH010000740.1:0-2166 GCA_041913405.1 Dongia sp.
AGGACCGACAGGGTCAGCAGCACCGCGTTCAGATTGAACACGAAGAAAGTCAGCGGCTGATCGATGATGCCCAGCCCGATCAGTGCCCGATTGAGGAAGCCGTTGCCGCCGAGGATGCTGCGAATCGCGTACATCTTGATGATGTAGCTCATCAGCAGCGGCACCAGGAGCAGCATCAGCAATGCATATTTCTTGCGACCGGTGAGCCCGGAAAGAAAGTACGCCACCGGATAGCCGAAGCCGATGCAGATCGCCGCCACTTCGAGACAGAGAATCACGGTCTGCCGCAGCACCGGGACGTAGATCTCGTCGCCGAAGAAGCGGCGGTAGTTGGTCAGCGTCAGGTCGTGATGCAGCTCCGTTCCCTCGACCCAGAACAGCGAATAGACCAGGAAACCGCACAGCGGCAGCAGGATGAAGAACAGGGGCAGGCCGTAGACGGCCAGCAGCATGATGCAGCGCCAGATCCGATCGCCCTCGATCGGCTTCGCGCTCATGCCACGACCAGCCGGCAATCCTCGGCGCGCCAGCCGAGCTCAACCCGATCGCCCTGGCGGACGGGCAAGCCCTCGGCCCGGCTCGGCAGCTTGATCCGCAGCGGCACACCGGCGACATCGACCACCGCAACGGTCGCGGCGCCGCCGAAATTGACGCTGGCGATTTCGCCCGCCACGACCGTATCGACGCCCTCCCCGGCACCGAACCTAATCGCCTCGGGGCGGATCATGGCGAAGGCCTTGCCGCCGGACGGCGGCGGGGTCACGCCATCGGTCGCACAAGGCAGCCTGCCGATCGGCGTCTCGATCGCGCCGGGGCCTACGACGCCTTCGATCAGGTTGTTGTCGCCGAAGAAGCGGGCGACGAACTCGGAGCGCGGCCGGTAATAGACCTCGGTCGGCGATCCCAGCTGCAGGATCCTTCCGAAGTTCATCACGCAGATCCGGTCCGCCATGGCGATCGCCTCCTCCTGATCGTGGGTGACGAACAGGAAGGTGGTCTTGATCTCGCGGTGGATCTCTTTCAGGAACTCCTGCATCTGCTTGCGGAGCTCGACGTCGAGTGCCGCCAGCGGCTCGTCGAGCAGAATGAGACGCGGCCGGCAGATGATCGCCCGCGCCAGCGCCACGCGCTGCCGCTGGCCGCCGGAGAGTTGGGCGGGATAGCGCCCGGCGAATGAACCCAGCTGCACCAGGTCAAGCACCTCGCCGACGCGCTGCTTGACGACTGCGGCCGCCGTGCCGCGCACCTTCAGCCCGTAACCGACATTGCCGGCGACGGTCATGTGCGGGAACAGCGCATAATCCTGGAACACCGTGTTGAACGGCCGGCGGTTGATCGGATCGCGCCCGATGTCGCGGCCGTCCAGCAGGATGGATCCGGTATCGGGCTGGGTGAAGCCGCCGATCATCCTGAGGATCGTGGTCTTGCCCGAGCCCGACGGGCCGAGGATGGTGATGAACTCGCCGTCCTCGACCGCGAGATCGATCTGATCCAGCACCCGGGTCGCACCGAATGCCTTGCTGACCCCGCTCAGCTCCAGAAGAACCGCCATCGGATTTCCACCCTGGCCCCAAAAATCGAACCGGCCCGCCCCCACGCCGGGAGACGGGCCGGCTCCATCACTCTAGCTTACTGCGCGGCCTTGATCTCGTTCCAGAGATCGGCCCGCTTGGTCGGGTCCTCGACCGTCTCGACATAGACCAGCTTGTCGTCGGGCTTGGCGTTGTTGGACGGCGCCACGGTGTTGCCGAAGCCGGAGCGCTCGGTCAGCTGCGCGCCGATTTCCTTGTTCATCAGGAAATTGATCCAGGCCTCCGCCAGATCCTTGTCCTGGGCCCCGGTGGTGATCGCCCAGGTGTCGAGCCAGGCCAGAGCGCCCTCCTTCGGGTTCACATAGGCCACATGGGCGCCCGCATCCTGCAGCGACTTCACCTGCTGCTGGCCGTAATTGGCCCAGATGAGCGCAACGTCGTTCTGCTTGTAGATCTGCGTCGCCTCGTCGGCCGTGGTGTAGAAGCTCAGCACGTTGCCTTTGAGCTTGATCAGCTTGTCCTTGATCTCAGCCATCTGGTCGGCCGAGAGATGGAACGGATCCTGGATGCCCATGGTGAGCGCGGTGAAGGAGAAGTTGTGCTCGCCGTTGTCATAGGCGAGGACCTTGCCCTT
>JAYSFH010000741.1:0-339 GCA_041913405.1 Dongia sp.
GGCTGCGGAAGGTGGGCCTGGGCGAGGTCCCGGTCGTGGTCGGCGGCATCATTCCGCCCGAGGATGCGCAGCGCCTGCTGGCCGCCGGCGTGGCGCGGGTCTATACGCCGAAGGATTACGACCTCAACACGATCATGGGCGAGATCGTCGATCTGGTCGAAGCCCGCCGCCCCGAAGCCGCGTGATGGGCACCCAGCCTCTCTATCGCCCGGCGCCGACGCCGCGGCATCGCGGCTTCGGCCATCCGTTCCAGGCGGAGCTTGCCGAGCTGCTGGCATGGCGCCGCGACGTGCGGCATTTCCGGACCGATCCGATCCCGGAAGCCGTGGTCGATCGGCT
>JAYSFH010000741.1:350-2166 GCA_041913405.1 Dongia sp.
CCTGCCTCGCGCCCTCGGTCGGCAATTCGCAGCCCTGGCGCTTCGTCGATGTCGCCTCGGCGGAACGCCGGGCGGCGATCATCTCCAATTATGAGGCGGCGAATGCGGAGGCGCTCGGCGGCTATCGCGGCGAACGCGCGGCGCTCTATGCCTCGCTGAAACTCTCGGGCCTCAAGGAGGCGCCGGTCCATCTTGCCGTCTTCTGCGACGAGACGACCGGGCAGGGGCTTGGCCTGGGGCGCAAGACCATGCCCGAAACCCTGCGCTATTCGGCTGTCATTGCAGTGCACACATTGTGGCTGGCGGCACGGGCCCGCGGGCTCGGCCTCGGCTGGGTCTCAATCCTTGATCCGGGGGGCGCGACCAAAAGTCTCGATGTTCCCGAGACCTGGTCCTTCGTCGCCTATCTCTGCCTCGGCTGGCCGGTCGAGGACCAGGCCGAGCCGGAGTTGCAGCAGCGCGGCTGGCAGCCGCGCGAGGCCGCCTGCCGGCAGGTCCTGCCGCGTTGATCGGGCGCAGGCGGCGCCCGCCGCTTCGCATTTTCCCTTCAATCGCATAGCATTGTATGAATATGCTGAGCGCCCCGCTTAGCGGTGCGTTAAAGTTTTGGTGATCGACTGCAATCCTGAAATCGGGCGATAGAGGGCTTCCCCAGAGGATGCCGGGCGCGCTGAACAGGCTGTTGGAGCAAATCGGACCGGCGCTCGCCGTGCTGGGCGTGGCGACGGTGGCGCTGCTCTGCGGAATTGTGGTCGTGCTCATCTCCCGCAATGCCCGGCTGCGGGCGGCGGCGGATGAAGAGCGCGAGCTCGCGCGCTTCCGCCAGCTGGCCGACGCGACCTTCAGCGGCCTCTTCGTCTATCGCGACAACATCATCCTCGACGTCAACGGCGCGCTGTGCCGCTTCATGGGCTGCGAGCCTCAGGATCTCATCGGCCACCCGGTATCCGGCTTCCTGTCGCCCTCCGACCGCGAGCGCCTGGCGATGCGCATCGAATCCGGACAGCTCGACAACGAGGAGTTCGACGTCATCATCAAGTCGGGCGAGCCGCGCACCGTCGAGGTGATCACCCGCATGGTCGACTATCGCGGCGGCAGCGCCCGGTTGACCGCGCTCCGCGACGTCACCGACCGGAAGCGCGACGAGCTGTTCCGCGCCGAGGAGCGCCGCATCCTGACCGGCATCGCCGAGGACCAGCCGCTGAGCGACACGGTGGCGCAGGTCTGCCGCCTGGCCGAAGCGTCGATGCCGGATGCGATCTGCTCGGTGCTGCTGGTGACGCCAGAAAACGCGCTGCGGACCGTCGCCGGGCCGAAGCTGCCGCCGGAATATAGCGCCGCGATCGACGGGGTGATCATCGGGCCGAAGACCGGAACCTGCGGCACCGCTGCCTATCGCGGCGAACGCGTGGTGGTCGAGGACATCGCGACCGACCCGCTCTGGGAAGACTACAAGCATGTCGCGCTGAAGCACGGCCTGCGCGCCTGCTGGTCGGTGCCGCTGATCGCCAAGAACGGTCGGGTGCTCGGCACCTTCGCGACCTATCACACGCGGCCCTTCAAGCCACAGCAGAGCGATTTCGAGGTGATCAACCGGCTGGCCTCGTATACCGCGATCGCGATCCACCGCAGCCAGCTCAACGCCGACCTGATCGCGGCGCGCGATCACGCCGAGGCGGCGAGCCAGGCGAAATCGCAGTTCCTCGCCAACATGAGCCACGAATTGCGGACGCCGCTGAACGCGATCCTCGGCTTCAGCGAGATCATCTCGAGCCAGTCGTTCGGCCCGGAAGCGCAGCCGCGCTACGCCGAATAC
>JAYSFH010000742.1:0-2161 GCA_041913405.1 Dongia sp.
CGGGCATCCCTGACGTCCCATCTAAACCAGATCAACTCAGGGGTCCCCGGGCCAAGCCCGGGGATGACGACCGAGTAGCGGAACTACCGCTGCCCGTCGCCGACCTTGATCTCGCTGGCCTTCAATCCGCCGCTGCGTTCATGGACGCGACCGCCGGTGGCCATCGCCAGGCCGTAGACGATCTCGTCGCGTCGTGGCGCGTCCCAGACGGTCATCTCGGCCACGCCGAAATGGCTGCGGACATAGGCGGCCTGGATATGGCCGAGCGGAATCATCAGGCGCGTGCCCAAAGTGCCGACCGTTTTTGCTGCGGGCACGATCGCCTTCGGTTGCCCGAGCTCCGCGCGCATCGCCCAGCCGCCGGCCTCGTGCCAGAGCGCGCCATGCTCCAACTCGCCGTCCTCGCCGACGATGGCGCCCTTGCCATAGGCTTCGACCTTGGCGGCGCCGAGGCGTTCGATGATCGCCTTTGACAATGTCGTGCCGAGTTCGCGCAGCTCCGCCATGAAGGGCAGCAGGTCCTGCTCATAGCGTCCGGCAAAGGGATTGCGGATGACGGCGCAGGCCATGCCGACGCGCAAGGGTGCGCTGAGGCGCGGGCCACGCTCATGCCAGGTCTCCTCGACGGCGACCTGGGTCTTCCGGATGTCGAATTGAATCGCTTGGGGCGCCATTACTTCAGCACCACTTCGTTGACCAGTTTCGCGCCGCGCATATGCATGAAATAGAGGCCCATGTAATGCGTGACGTCCTGCGGATGCGCCAGGCTCGAGGGCAAGCCGAGCTTCTCGGCGACGGCGCGCGGCATGTCGTAGGTCGAACAGCCGGCATCGTAGACCAGGATTTCCCTCAAACTCGGCATCATGCCGTGATTGCGGGCCGAGAGCATGGTCAGCACGAAATCCATGACGCAGATGTCGGTGCAGATGCCGACCACCAGGATCTCGGCCAGCTTCTTATCGTTGACCCAATCGACCACCCGGTTGTTGCCCTGCGGCGTGATCGAGCCGACGAAGCCGTTGATGCAGTCCTTGCGCACCAGGGTGGTGTTCGGGTCCTGCTCCAGCCATTCCAGTTGCGGCACCAGGTTCTCCTCGCCGGTCCCGGCCTCGCAATGCGGCGGGTAGGGCGGCTCGGCCTTGCCGGGCACATGGGTGTCGAGGAAGGCGAGGATCGGCCGCCGGCCGGCGGTGAAGGCTTTCGCCAGGCGATCGGTCTCTTCCACCATGCGCGTGACCTGCGCATTGGGCGCGGGCGGCGCCAGATAGCCGGCGCCGACCGTCGCAAAGCCGTTGATCTCATCGACGATCACCAAACCGGTGGCGCCGACCGCGGCGCTGCTGAAGGCGAGCGGCATGATCTCGTTGAACTGCTTGATCAACGGGCTCTGGACCGGCGTTGCAATGTTCATGGCAGGACTCCTCGCGCGCGACCCCATTGGATTCTCGGGCGCATAATGCCGGGGGTGATCCGGAGCGGCAATCCGCTCTTGACTCTCAGGGCCGCCGACAAGATCATTTGTACACAAACAATCTCAAATACGCGAGGGCCTGCCTCCTGTTCGCGCAACCGACCCGGCTCGACGAAGCCTTGGACCTGGCGGCCCGCACCCGGCCGATTGTGCTGGCCGGCGGCACCGACCTGATGGTCGGCGCCTTCGCCGATCTCGGGCCCGGACCGGTGATGGACATTTCCCGGGTCGCCGAGCTGAAAGGGATCACGGTCACCGATGATTCCGTCGTGATCGGCGGCGGCGTGACCTGGTCGGAGCTGGTGGCGGCGGAGCTGCCGCAGGGTTTCGCCGGGCTGAAGGCGGCGGCGCTCGAAGTCGGCTCGGTCCAGATCCAGAACCGCGGCACCATCGCCGGCAATCTCTGCAACGCCTCGCCGGCGGCTGACGGCGTGCCGCCGCTGCTGACCCTGGATGCCGCGCTGGAGATCCAGGCCATCGGAACGCGCCGCAGTCTGCCGGTCGCAGAGTTCATCACCGGGAACCGCAAGACCTTGCTGCAGCCGGGCGAGCTGGTCACCGCGATCCGCATCCCGCGCCAGCTGGCGGAGGGGCGCTCGACTTTCCTGAAGCTCGGCAGCCGGCGCTTCCTGGTGATCTCGATCGTTTCGGTCGCGGCACTGGTGGTGGCCGACGGCAATCGCATCATGG
>JAYSFH010000743.1:0-2159 GCA_041913405.1 Dongia sp.
CGAGGGCGGAGATCAGGCTTTCGGCGCCGGGGATCCGGCTGGCATCGCGGGCGAAGCTGCGGATATCGCTGCGATAGAGGCCGAGGTCGGCCAGGGCGCGGTCGCTGAGCAAGGCAAGCTCACGGGCAACCTGCTGGCGCGTCTGAAGGCTGCGCGCCGAGTTGGCGAAGGCGGCGCGGGTCCGGGAGAAGGTCGCCGTCTGATTCGTCTGCATTTTTTTGTCTTTCCAAGCAGCGAGGACGCTATTGCCATCGCCTATCGATAAGATTAGGTGCAGCAGTGGCGCGCTGTTAAGGGTTTTGTTGCATCGCAGCATTGAGATTGCTGCATGCGCGAAGAGGCAGCACGGTAGCCTAATTCCTGGGCAGGTCGTAGAACCGGGGACCCAGCGCATAAGGAATGAAGGAAGGCTCGATGTCGGGCATGCAGGACGGCCGAATTACCGAGGCGTATCAGGGCGACGCGAAGCTCGCCGGGCTCCTCAAAGAGCAGCGCGCCTTCACCGATCTCGACGGATTGAAGGCGATGATCCCCGGCGTTGCCGCCGCCCCGTCCGGCGACCGCGCCGACGACTGGATCCATCTGGTGACGCCGGAGCCGACCGATGCGGTGAAGGCGCAGCTCCTTGCCCTCCGCGCCGGCTTCAAGCCCGCCGGGACGCCCTCGCCCCAGACCACCGCCGAACGGGTCGCAGCTTTGCGTGCCGAGCTGAAGCGACAGAACTTGACCGGCTTCCTGATCGGCCGCGGCGATGAGCACCAGGGCGAATACGTGCCGAAGCGCGCCGAGCGCCTGGGCTGGATCAGCGGCTTCACCGGCTCCGCCGGCCTTGCGATCGTGCTGCTCGACCGCGCCGCGATCTTCGTCGACGGCCGCTACACGCTCCAGGTCAAGGATGAGGTCGATACCGCGATCTTCGAGATCAAGCATCTGGTCAACGATCCGGCCGAGCGCTGGATCGAGGCGCATCTGGGCAAAGCGAATGGTAAGCCGGGGCGGCTCGGCATCGATCCCTGGCTCTTCACCGTCGATCAGGCACGGCGCTTCGCCGACGGCGCCGCAAAGGCCGGCGGCGAGCTGGTCGCGGTCGACAGCAATCCGCTCGACGCCGTCTGGACCGATCAGCCGCCCGCACCGATCGCACCCGTGACCGTGCAGGATCTCCGCTTCGCCGGGCAGAGCGCCGAAGAGAAGCGGCGCGCGATGGGCGCGGCCCTGGCCGTCGACGGTCTCGACGCCGCGGTGATCACCGCGCCGGACTCGCTCGCCTGGCTTTTGAACATCCGCGGCGGCGACGTGCCGCGCACGCCCTTCGCGCTGGGCTTCGGCCTGCTGCACAAGGACGGCCACGTCGACGTCTTCATGGATCCCCGCAAATTCACGCCGTCGGTGCTGAGCCATCTCGGCAACGAGGTCTCGGTGCAGCCGCGCGAGGCCTTCTCGAATGCGCTCGAGACCCTGGGCCAGGCCAAGGCGCAGGTCGGGCTCGACGCAATGACGGCGGGGGTGTGGATCCGCGACCGGCTGCAGAAGAGCGGCGCCACGGTCAAGGTCGGCGACGATCCCTGCGCCCTGCCGAAGGCGAAGAAGAACGCGGTGGAAATCGAAGGCACCCGCACCGCGCATCGCCGCGACGGCGCCGCGGTCTCGCGCTTCCTCTCCTGGTTTGCCGGCGAAGCGCCGAAGGGCGACCTCACCGAGATCGGCGCTGCCGAGAAGCTCGCGGAGTTCCGGCGCAAGAATGAGCTGTTCCGCGACTTCAGCTTCGATTCGATCTCCGGTGCCGGGCCGAACGGCGCGGTTGTGCATTACAAGGTTTCGGAGAAGAGCAGCCGTAAGGTCGAGCTGAACTCGATCTACCTGATCGACTCAGGCGGCCAGTATCTCGACGCACCGTCGCAGTGGGTACGCCTACGCCGGAGATGAAGGACCGCTTCACCCGCGTGCTGAAGGGCCATATCGCGCTCGCCACGGTTAAGTTCCCCAAGGGCACGACGGGCAGCAGCCTCGACGTTCTCGCGCGCCGGCCGCTCTGGGAGGTGGGGCTCGACTACGACCACGGCACCGGCCATGGCGTCGGCAGCTATCTCTCGGTGCATGAAGGCCCGCAGCGCATCTCCAAGGCGCCGAACCGCGTGGCGCTCGAGCCCGGCATGATC
>JAYSFH010000744.1:0-2158 GCA_041913405.1 Dongia sp.
CAGAAGGTGATCGAGGAGGCGCCGAGTCCCTTCCTCGACGAGAAGACCCGCACGGCGATGGGCGAGCAGGCGGTGGCGCTGGCCAAGGCGGTCAAATACAAATCCGCCGGCACCGTCGAGTTCATCGTCGACCAGAAGCGCAACTTCTACTTCCTGGAGATGAACACGCGGCTGCAGGTCGAGCATCCGGTGACCGAGCTGGTGACTGGCCTCGACCTCGTGGAGCAGATGATCCGCATCGCCGCCGGCGAGAAGCTGAAGCTCCGGCAGTCGGATGTGCGGCTGAAGGGCTGGGCGCTGGAAGCCCGCGTCTACGCCGAGGACCCATTCCGCAACTTCCTGCCCTCGACCGGGCGCTTGATCCGCTATGTCGAGCCGCCGGCCGGTCCCTCGACCCGGGTGGATTCCGGCGTCTACGAGGGCGCCGAGATCAGCATGTTCTACGACCCGATGATCGCCAAGCTGGTGACCTATGGCGCCGATCGCCCGGCTGCCGTCGCGGCGATGCGCGAGGCACTCGACGCTTTCTACATCCGCGGTCTCAACCACAACATCCCGTTCCTCTCGGCACTGGCCGGCCACCCGCGCTTCCAGGCTGGCCGCCTCTCGACCGCTTTCATCGCCGAGGAATTCCCGGACGGCTTCCATGGCGTCACACCCGATCCCGACGCGACTGCCGATCTGGTCGCGGTGATCGCGACCGTGCATCACCTCTACGAGCGCCGGGCCCATGCGCGCGCGCCGCATTTCCAGGCCAAGGGCAGCAAGGTCGGCGGCGACTGGGTGGTGAAGCTGGACGGCGTGCCGCATGCGGTCTCGGTGGTGGAGACCGCCGACGGCTTCGCGGTGGTCGGCGGCAACCGCAGCCGCGAGGTGCTGAGCGCCTGGAAGCTCGGCGATCCGCTCTACCAGGGGCGCATCGACGGCCGGCCGATCACGGTGCAGATCGACCGCAACGGCGTCGGCTATCGCGTCACCCATGGCGGCGCCAGCTGCAAGGTCATGGTCTTGAACAGCCGCGCCGCCGAGCTCGATGCCCATATGCCGGAGAAGCTGCCGCCGGACATGTCGCGCTTCCTGTTGTCGCCGATGCCGGGCCTGCTGGTCAGCCTCGCGGTCCAGCCGGACGAAGAGGTGAAGGCCGGCCAGACTCTCGCCGTCGTCGAGGCGATGAAGATGGAGAACATCCTGAAAGCCGAGCGCGATGGCAAGGTGGCGAAGCTTCACGCGAAGGCTGGCGACAGCCTGGCGGTCGATCAGATCATCCTCGAGTTCGCCTGAGATGATCGCCCTGCCGGAGGGCTGGAAGACGGTGCGGCTCACCATCCGTGGCCGGGTCCAGGGCGTGTCCTATCGCTACTGGACCGTCACCGAGGCGATGACCCGCGGCCTCAACGGCTGGGTTCGCAACCGGGCGGACGGCTCCGTCGAGGCGCTGGTCTCGGGCCCGGCGCGCGATGTCGATTACATGATCGAAGCCTGCCGCCAGGGGCCGAAGGCGGCGCGGGTCACGGATATCGAGATCACGCCGGAAGACGGCGCGGTCGCCGGCGGCTTCGCGCAGCTCCCGACCGTCTAGCGCACACCATCAACCGTCATTGCCGGGCTTGCCCCGGCAATCTCGCGCCCATTGGAGCCGGATGCCCGGATCAAAGTCCGGGCATGACGATGTGGTAGATTAGCGCGCCTTGCTGCGGCGATCGCCGCGAAAGCGCTCGAACATCCCGGCATTCGGGCAGAAGTTGCGAAAGGCGCGCGGATCGCGATGCACATCCGTCAGCCAGTAGCGGCAGGTCATCAGCGTCTTGCAGTCCTGGCAGCGCTTGATGGCGTGCTGCAGCTGGACCCGGCCCCAGTCGGTGGCCATCTTCTCCGGATCGACCGCCAGCGTCAGCATCATCGCGGTCATTTCCTTCGGCGGTGCCCGTCGCTCCATGGACGTTCTCCCCTGAAAGCTTTTCCGGCCAGGATACGCCGCGGCCTTCAGTCCCGCATCTGCGACATGCGGCAGCGCGACCGGCTGTCGCACATCTCGGAGCCTCAGCTTGATGAGCCTCAAGCTGAGGCAAGACCCTCACCCCAGCCCTCTCCCTACGGGCGAGGGAGTGCAGCGTGCGCTCGCTGCCGCCCAATCAGAATGACTGCTGCAACAGCGTCC
>JAYSFH010000745.1:0-2150 GCA_041913405.1 Dongia sp.
GAACCCGGCATTGGGCCTGCGCGCGATCCGCTTGAGCCTGCGCAACCGCGATCTCCTCGATGCGCAGCTGGGCGCCATGCTGCGGGCCGGCGCCCATGGCCCGATCCGCATCCTCTTGCCGATGATCTCCGCGGTCTCCGAGGTGAAGCAGACCCGCGCGGCGCTGGAGCAGGTGGCCAAACGCCTGAAGAAGCGCGGCGTGAAGATCGCGGACCCGCTGCCGCCGCTCGGTATCATGATCGAGATTCCCGGCGCGGCGCTCGCCGCCGACGCCCTGGCGCAATGCTCGGATTTCTTCGCGATCGGCTCCAACGACCTCACCATGTACACGCTGGCGATCGACCGCGGCGAGGAGCAGGTGGCGCATCTCTACAACCCGCTGCACCCGGCGGTCCTGCGCCTGATCCAGTTCGCCAGCGAAGCAGCCTTGCGCGGCCGCATCCCGATCAGCGTCTGCGGCGAGATCGCCGGCGACCCGAAGTTCGTGCCGCTGCTGCTGGGCTTGGGCATCCAGGAGCTCTCGATGGCGGTCGGCAACATCCCGCGCATCAAGCAGCGGATCCGCAGCCTCGACTTCGCCGCTGCGGCAAGGTGCGCCCGCAGCGTCATGGAGCAGACCGATTCCGGCCGCATCGCCATGCTGCTCGATGACTTCAACGCGCTGGCGACGTGACTGGGGCGACATGAAACAACGCGTGCGTTCGGCGGCCTCTTTGTCCGCAACGATGCTTTGGTTGCTGCTTGCCCCGACGGCAATAGCCGATCAGAACATTTGCCAGGCAATCGCCACGGAGGTCAATCGCCGCGCCGCCTCCATCGATGAGCAGGATCTCGGCTCACTGTCGATCGCTCTGACCGACATCCTGCCGGCCGGCATTACGCGGCTCGAGTCAAAGGATCTCTCGAACGACGCGTTTCGCCACATGTTCAAATGCCGAGACCAGGAGGCGGACAACGAATCCGACGAAGAGTGCACCAACGTCGATGACGAGACTGTCCAGTGGATGGCCACGTCCGGCGAGAGCATGAGCTGGTACAAGCACATCGTCGATACGCGGCCCTGGAACGATCTAGTGGTCATCTACACGCATCATTCCATGCATGATCGCGAGGATGCTCTGTTGCTGTTGCGGCCCTCTGCCGGCGCCGATTTGGAGATCCTGTCCTCTCCATTCGGCAATCCTGAGGATATGTGCTGCGACCGGTCCTTCGACCTGCTGCGAGTCGGTAACCAGCTGAAGATCGTCCGTCCGCCGTCCTATCAAACTTTTCGCGACGATGAGGCATATCCGCCCAGCCAGGGCGGCACAGGCGATGACTATGATCTCCAGCTGGACATCTATGACGATCCGACGAAGCAGGGCCAGACCGGCGGCAATTGCTCGGTGCATTACACGCTGACCGCGAGACTCAGCATCGGGAACGGTTCACCGAATTCGAAGATGGCGGCGCGCCTCGACCGCGACGTCGGCGCAATGGCGAGGAAATTCACATCGGCGGACGCCCAGGGGGCACTGCGCTTCGGCGACGAAACCGGCTTCATTGATCCCCGCACGCCGGCGCAAGAAATCAAGCGGGTTCGCGACTTCCTCTATTCCGACCCCATCGTCGCCAATCTGACCTACGACGCGATCAAAGTCCTGACACCGTCCGGCGCGGCGCCGTATTACAGCGAGGATCGCGACGCGGACAGTCGGTGGTTCATTTTGAGTGAAGGCGACACCGCCTATGCCGCCTTGCTGATGGGACAAGGCGGGATGATGAAGTTTCCTTTCTTGGCTTTATTCCGCGTGCGCGACGGCAAGCTGGTGCTCGCCGCCACACAGAACCTCAAGAATGTCTATCGTTTCTCTCGGGCAGAGGCGGCGGGGAAGATCGAAGACTGACCCGATCACGCTTGCGCCCCGATTCCGCCGCGTTGGCGCCCAACTTGTACTCTAAGCCTCGCTTCTGAACTTATCTGCGGGGGATTTGCACATGCGCCGGATTGCGCGGGCACTGGCATTCGCTATCGGCACCATCTGTGCCGCTTGCATCTTGTATGGTGTCTTCGCCCTGATCCTCGGCGCTATCCCGGTTAACCGCGCCTTCACCGAAACCCTTGGCGGCATCCCCATCGCCGTCTGCTCCAACGGCGTACACACCGACTT
>JAYSFH010000746.1:0-2150 GCA_041913405.1 Dongia sp.
CCATCGAAGCGCCGATCCGGCCGGCGACGATCAAGGCCGCCAGCACCGGGCCAAGTTCGCGGGTCAGCGACAGCACCACGATCTGCGGCATCAGGCCTTCGGCGTTCACGTTGAAGCCGGTGTAGGTCTGGAGCACCAGGACCATGCCTGTGAAGACCGCGGTCATGCCGACATAGGGCAGCGAGTAGTAGCCGATCTCGATCATCTGCCGGACCAGCAGCCGCGGATAGAAAGGCGGCGTCAGGCAATGCTGGATCGCGACCAGCGCGAACAGGGTCAACCGGCCCATGGCGGAGAGGCCGTTGAGGAAAGTGCGGCCAATCGGTTGCAGGACGGCGGTCACGCTGCGGTCCCCGCGCCATGAATTCCTGGGGTGTGATAGCGGCGCAGATAGCGGCTTCCCAAGGCGGTCAGGATCTCATAGCCGATCGTGCCTGCATCGCGCGCCAGATCGTCGACGCTCTGATGCGGACCGATGATCTCGACGGCATCGCCCACTCGGGCGGCGGAAGAAGGCAGATGGCCGATATCCGCGGTCATCAGATCCATAGAAACCCGGCCCACGATGGACGCCCGCTCCCCTGCGACGAAAACGGCGCCGCGATTGCCCAGCGATCGGAAGATTCCGTCGGCATAACCGACCCCGATGACCGCGAGGCGTGACTTACCCCTGAATTGATGCGTGGCACCATATCCAACGGCCATACCCAAGTCAACGTCCCGTATTTGCAGGATTTTTCCCTCCAGCGCGACCACCCGGCGCATCGGGTTGGGATGTCCGATCATGGGCTCCAGGCCATAGAGCGCCGCCCCCGGCCGCGCCAGGTCGAAGAGGTAGTCGGTGCCGAGAAAGCAGCCCGCGGATGCCGCCATGCCGAAGGTCGGCTTGATGCCTTGCGGCCAGGGAAAGCGTTCGACCAGCGCCTTGTAGAGCGCGAGCTGCCTGAGGTTCATCGGATGCTTCTCGTCGTCCGAGCAGGCGAGATGGCTCATCGCATGGACGACGGGAATTCCCGTCAGCAGAGCGGGATCACCGGCGAGGCGCTTCATGTCGGCTTCGGAGAGGCCGAGGCGCGACATGCCGCTGTCGATCATCAGCGCCGCGGGGTGCGGCAGGTTCGCGCGACAGAAACGCCCCCATTCCTCGACCTGCGCCAAGGTGCCGAGGACCGGGATCAGCCGCTCGGCGGCGATGGTGTCGGCCGCGCCGCTGGGCAAACCGTTGAGGATATAGATATTGGAGGTCGGCAGGATCGGCCTGAGCGCCAGCGCCTCGTCCAGGGTCGCTACGAAGAAATGCTCACAGCCGGTGCGGTGCAGCACCGGCGCCACCATCGCGGCGCCGAGACCGTAGGCGTCGGCTTTCACCGCAGCACCACAGGTGGCGGGCGCCACCTGCGCACTCAGGATCTTGTAGTTCTCGGCGATGGCGGCGAGGTCGATGGTGAGGACCGCCGTCGAAGCATCAGCCATTGGAAGGGTCTGGCATCGGCGTCGCGTTATTCGTATTGCTGGGGCAGCGATCCGTCTTCGGCGAGATCGCTGAAGCGCGTCAGCATGCCTTCGAAGTAGAGCTGCCGCGTGCCGATCGGGCCGTGGCGCTGCTTGGCGACGATGACGTCGGCCTTGTTGTGCACCTCTTCGCCCCGCTTCATCCAGCGATCGCGGCGCTCGTTGAACTTGCTGTCGTCCTCGTCCGGGCGCTGGTTGGGCTCGGCGCGCTCGTGATAATACTGCTCGCGGTAGACGAACATGACGACGTCGGCGTCCTGCTCGATCGAGCCGGATTCACGAAGATCGGAGAGCTGCGGCCGCTTGTCGTCGCGCTGCGCGACAGTGCCAGGACCGGGACGTCCAGTTCCTTGGCGATGGCTTTGAGACCACGGGTGATTTCCGAGATCTCCTGTACCCGGTTCTCCGAGCCGCGCGAGCCGGAGCCCCGCATCAGCTGGAGATAGTCGAGCACGATGAGGTCGAGGCCATGCTGGCGCTTCAGGCGCCGCGCCCGGGTGCGGAGCATCGGGATGGTCAAGGCCGGGGTGTCGTCGATGAAGAACGGCACCTCGTTCATGGCATGGGCGGCTTCGACGATCTTCTGGAAATCCTCGGTGCGGACCTCGCCGCGGCGGATCTTGTCCGAGGAGATGCCG
>JAYSFH010000747.1:0-2148 GCA_041913405.1 Dongia sp.
ACTGGACGATCAGCCGGCGCTGGGCGCGCTCGAAGAACACGATGCCGGCGATCACCACCACCACCATGACCGCGACCACCAGCACGAAGATGCCGCTGATCGAACCGGTCCAGAGCTGGGTCAGCATCTGCTCGACCGCGGTCGGCAGGCGGGCGACGATGCCGGCGAAGATGATGAGCGAGATGCCGTTGCCGATGCCGCGGGCGGTGATCTGCTCGCCGATCCACATCAGGAAGACGGTGCCGGCGGTCAAGCTAACGACCGCGGTGATGATGAAGGTCATGCCGGGATCGATGACCGCGGAGCCCGACGGGCCGGCCATGCGGATGAGGCCGTTCGCCATGCCGAAGGACTGGACCAGCGCCAGGCCGACCGTCGCATAGCGGGTGTACTGGTTGATCTTCTTGCGGCCGCTCTCGCCTTCCTTCTTCAGCGCTTCCAGGGTCGGCACGACCGAGGTCATGAGCTGCATGATGATGGAGGCGGAGATGTAGGGCATGATGCCCAGCGCGAACACGGTCATCCGGCTGATGGCACCACCGGCGAACATGTCCACCATGCCGAGGACGCCGCCGGAATGCTGGCTGAAGATCTGCGCGAAGGCCGCGGCGTCGATGCCGGGCAGCGGGATATAGGCGCCGATGCGCGCCACGACGAGCGCGCCCAGGGTGAACCAGATCCGCTTCTTGAGCTCTTCGGCCTTGGCGAAGGCGCCGAGATTGATACTGGAGGCTAACTGTTCGGCGGCTGAAGCCATGGTCCTCTGCCTATCGGCTAAACGCGGGCACTGCCTTCAAATCGCAATGCCCGCGAAAATGTTCAAGCCCCAGCGCGTCTTAACCGGGTCCTTATTCCTTGGCCGGCTTCTCAGCCTTGGGCTTCTTTGCAGCCTTGGGCTCGGCGGCGGCGGCTTCGGCCTTGGCAGGCTTGGCAGCCTTCTCGGCCTTCTTTTCCTCGCCCTTGGCGGCCTTCTCGGCTTGGGCCTTGGCAAAGAGCTCGGCCTTGGTCGGACCCTTCGGGGCCTCTTCCTTCACCGGAATTGTCACCTTCACCGAGCCGCCGGCCTTCTCGACCAGGGCAATCGCCGACTTGGAGGCACCGGCGACTTCGATCGAAAGCTTCGCCTTGAGGTCGCCCTTGCCCAGCAGGCGGACGCCGTCGCGCGGGCGGCCGATCAGGCCGGCGGCGCGCAGGGTCTCGGCATTGACCGGCTTGCCGGCATCGAGGCGCCCGGCATCGATCGCCTGCTGCAGGCGGCCGGTGTTCACCTCGACGAACTCGAGCGCGAAGATGTTGTTGAAGCCGCGCTTCGGCAGGCGGCGGTAGAGCGGCATCTGGCCGCCCTCGAAGCCGTTGATGGCGACGCCGGTGCGCGCGGTCTGGCCCTTGCCACCGCGGCCGCCGGTCTTGCCCTTGCCGGAGCCGATGCCGCGGCCGACGCGGATGCGGGACTTGCGGGCGCCCGGATTGTCTCGGAGTTGGTCCAGTTTCATGGTCTTAAACCTTCAGCAGGCGTCTTATTGCGCCAGGTTGTTCAGTTTGCCGACTCGATCTTCAGCATATGGGCGACCTTGTCGACCATGCCGCGGATCGAGGGCGTGTCCTCGACCACGTTCGAGCGGTTCATCTTGTCGAGACCGAGCGCCCGCAGCGTGGCCTTCTGGCCGGGCTTGCGGCCGATCGGGCTGCCGGTCTGCGTGATCTTGATCTTCGCCATCGTGACTTACCCCTTACTCGCGGGCTTCGGCGGCTGCATCGCCGCGCTTACCGAGGATGTCGCTCACCTTCTTGGACCGGCGGGCGGCAACCGAACGCGGCGAGTTGCAATGCTGGAGCGCATCGAACGCCGCCTTGATCATGTTGTGCGGGTTCGAGGTGCCGACCGACTTCGCCACGACGTCATGGACGCCGAGCGCTTCGAAGATCGCGCGAACCGGGCCGCCGGCGATGATGCCGGTGCCGGCTTCCGCCGCACGGATCACCACGCGACCGGCACCGAAATGCCCGTCGGCGTCATGATGCAGGGTCCGACCTTCACGAAGGGGGACGCGGATCATGGTCTTCTTGGCGTGCTCGGTCGCCTTGCGGATCGCTTCCGGCACTTCACGGGCCTTGCCCGAGCCGTGACCGACGCGGCCCTTGCCGTCG
>JAYSFH010000748.1:0-2140 GCA_041913405.1 Dongia sp.
TCGGCCATGCTCTTCAGCTCCTTGGCCGGCACGTCGGGCAGCAGCCGCGCCGCCAGCTTGATGCCGTTGACGCTCTTGGTATCGCCGCCAGAGCTTGACGACCCACCCGTCGCGATCGCCTTGCGCGCCTCGGCAAGCTCACGCTCCAGCTTCTTGCGCTCTTCCAGCAGGGAGACGATGCGCTGCCCGAGATCCTGCGGCACGGCGCGCAGAGCCGCTGCCGCTTCATGGACGATCTTCTGCTGCTCCTCGACGAACTTCTCGGCCGCGGCACCGGTCACCGCCTCGATGCGGCGCAGGCCCGCGCCGACCGCGCTCTCGCCGACGATCTTGAGAAACCCGATATCGCCGGTCCGCCGCACATGGGTGCCACCGCAAAGCTCGGTCGAGAACTCCTTGATCTCTTCCTCATCGCGGCCGCCCATGGAAACCACGCGGACTTCCTCGCCGTATTTCTCGCCGAACAAAGCCATGGCGCCGGCCTCGATCGCGGCGTCGGGCGTCATCAGCCGCGTGCCGACATCGGCATTGGCGCGGATCCGGCGATTCACCTCATGCTCGATCCAGGCGATATCCTCGGGGCTGAGCGCCTTGTTGTGGCTGAAGTCGAAGCGCAGGCGATCCGGCGCCACCAGCGAGCCCTTCTGGGTTACATGCGCGCCGAGACGGCGCCGCAACGCCTCATGCAGCAGATGGGTCGCCGAGTGATGCGCGCGCAGGCCGTTGCGGCGCTTGCCGTCGACCTTCATCTCGACCGCCTCGCCCTTGCTGATCGAGCCCTGCACGACCTTGCCCATATGGACGAAGAGCTCGCCGAGCTTCTTCTGCACGTCATGCACCTCGATGACGCCACCTTCCGCCGTGGTGATGCGGCCGGTATCGCCCATCTGGCCGCCGCTCTCGCCATAGAAGGGAGTCTGGTTGGTGATCAGCGCCACCTCGTCGCCCACACCCGCCGCATCGACTTCCTTGCCGCCCTTCACCAGCGCGGTCACGATGCCCTGCGCGCTCTCGGTCTCATAGCCGAGGAACTCGGACGCACCGACCTTCTGCTTCAAATCGAACCAGATGGTCTCGGTCGCCGCCTCGCCGGAGCCAGCCCAGGCCTTGCGGGCGGTCTCGCGCTGGCGCTCCATCGCCGCATCGAACTGCGCCTGGTCGACCTCGCGGCTCTGGCCCTTCAGCACGTCGGCGGTCAGATCCAACGGAAAGCCGAAGGTGTCGTAGAGCTTGAACGCGACTTCGCCGTTCAGCTTCTCGCCCGGCTTCATCCCGGCGGTCTCTTCGTCGAGCAGCTTCAGCCCGCGTTCCAGCGTCTGCTTGAACCGCGTCTCCTCGAGCTTCAGGGTCTCGGTGATCACCGCCTGCGCCCGCCCGAGCTCCGGATAGGCCAGGCCCATCTCCAGCACCAGCGCGGGCACCAGCTGCCACATCAGCGGCTCATTGTAGCCGAGCAGATGCGCATGCCGCATTGCGCGGCGCATGATCCGGCGCAGCACATAGCCGCGGCCCTCGTTCGACGGCAGCACGCCGTCGGCGATCAGGAATGCACTCGCGCGCAGATGGTCGGCGATCACCCGGTGCGAGACCTTGTGCACGCCGTCGGCCTCGGTCTTGGAAATCTCCGCCGAAGCCTCGATCAGCTTGCGAAAGAGATCGATGTCGAAATTGTCATGCTTGCCCTGCAGCACGGCCGCGAGCCGCTCCAGCCCCATGCCGGTGTCGATCGAGGGCTTCGGCAGGTTGATGCGCTCGGTCTTGGTCACCTGCTCGAACTGCATGAAGACCAGGTTCCAGATCTCGACGAAGCGATCGCCGTCCGCGTCCGCGCTGCCCGGAGGCCCGCCGAAGATCTGTCGCCGTGGTCGTAGAA
This sequence comes from Dongia sp., assembly GCA_041913405.1. GTDB lineage: Bacteria > Pseudomonadota > Alphaproteobacteria > Dongiales > Dongiaceae > Dongia. The sequence goes on from JAYSFH010000748.1 coordinate 1,874, forward strand.
GATTTCCGAGCACGGACCGCATGGGCCGGTATCGCCCATGGACCAGAAATTGTCCGAGGTCGAGATGCCGATGATGCGGCTGTCCGGGAAGCCGGTCACCTTCTTCCACAGCGCCCGCGCCTCGTCGTCCTCGGAGAAGACGGTGATGGTGAGCTTGTCCGGCGAAAGCCCGTATTCCTTGGTGAGCAGGTTCCAGGCCAGCGGGATCGCCCGCTCCTTGAAATAGTCGCCGAAGGAGAAGTTGCCGTTCATCTGGAAGAACGTGCC
>JAYSFH010000749.1:0-2136 GCA_041913405.1 Dongia sp.
CACCTTCGACATCGACGCCAACGGCATCGTCAACGTCTCGGCCAAGGACAAGGCGACCGGCAAGGAGCAGCAGATCCGCATCCAGGCCTCGGGCGGCCTGAACGACGCCGACATCGAGAAGATGGTGAAGGATGCCGAGAGCCATGCGGCGGAGGACAAGAAGCGCCGCGCGGCGATCGAGGCCCGCAACCAGGCCGAAGCCCTGATCCACAGCGCCGAGAAGCAGCTGAAGGACAACGAGGGCAAGGTGGCGCCGGCCGACAAGACGGCCGTCGAGACCGCGATCGCGGCCTTGAAGGAAGTGAAGGACGGCGACGACACCGCGGCGATCGAGGCCAAGACCAACGACCTCACCCAGGCGCTGATGAAGGTCGGCGAGGCGCTCTATCGCGCCAGCCAGGACGCCGGCAGCGGCGGTGCGGGCGGTGGCGACGGGTCCTCGGGCGGCGCGGAAGCCGGCACCGACCAGGGCACCGGTGGTGCCCAGGCCGGCAGCGACGAGAAGGTCGTCGATGCCGACTTCGAGGAAGTGGATGACCGGAAGGGCAAGACCGCCTAAACGCCGGGAGGTCGCCTAAGACAAACGGGCCAGGGATCGGAATCCATCAATTCGCTCCCTGGCCTTTTTTCTTGTCTGTTTGATGTGAGATGAGTACTGACACCTCCACCATGAAGCGCGATTACTACGAAACGCTGGGCGTCGAGAAGGGCGCAAACCCGGAAGCCATCAAGAAGGCGTTTCGCAAGCTCGCCATGGACTATCACCCGGACCGCAATCCGGGCGACCAGTCGGCGGAGCAGAAGTTCAAGGAGCTGAACGAGGCCTACGACGTCCTGAAGGACGAGCAGAAGCGCGCGGCCTACGACCGCTTCGGCCATGCCGCCTTCGAGAATGGCGGAATGGGCCGCGGCGGGGCGGGCCAGGGCTTCGCCGGCGGCGGCTTCGACTTCACCGACATCTTCGACGAGATGTTCGGCGAGTTCATGGGCGGCGGCCGGCGCGGCCAGGCCTCGCGCGGCAGAGGCGCCGACCTGCGGTACAACATGGAAATCACCCTCGAAGAGGCCTTCGGCGGCAAGCAGGCAACGATCCGCGTTCCGACCTCGGTCGCTTGCGAAAGCTGCAACGGCTCCGGCGGCGAGAAGGGCGCGCAGCCGATCTCCTGCCCGGCCTGCCACGGCTACGGCAAGGTCCGCGCGACCCAGGGCTTCTTCACCATCGAGCGCACCTGCGCCGCCTGCCACGGCGCCGGCAAGGTGATCGAGAAGGCCTGCAAGACCTGCAAGGGCTCCGGGCGCACCGCCAAGGAGAAGACCCTGCAGGTGGCGATCCCGGCGGGCGTCGAGGACGGCACCCGCATCCGTCTCGCCGGCGAAGGCGAGGCCGGCATGAACGGCGGGCCGGCCGGCGATCTCTACATCTTCATCTCGCTGTCGGCGCACCGCCTGTTCCAGCGCGAGGGTGCGGGCATCCATTGCCGGGTACCGATCGCCATGACCACGGCCGCCCTGGGCGGCCAGATCGAGATTCCGACCATCGACGGCAGCAAGGCCAAGGTCGCGGTCCCGGCCGGCACCCAGACCGGCCAGCAGTTCCGCCTGAAGGGCAAGGGCATGTCGGTGCTGCGCTCGCCGGCCCGCGGCGACATGTTCGTCGAGATCGCGGTCGAGACGCCGGCCAACCTGACCAAAAAGCAGCGCGACCTCCTGGAGCAGTTCGACGCCGAATCCCAGGCCAACGCCAAGACCTCGCCGGAATCCGCAGGCTTCTTCGCCCGGGTGAAGGAGTTCTTCGACAACGGCCGCGGCTGAAGTCCCTCCCCTCGACAGCCCGCCGGCAATCTGGCTTAGTTGGCGCAGGCTGGCTGCCGCCGCCAGCTCGGGGTGCTGACACGCATACTGCGGGGGTCCGGGCATGCCAGGGGATCTTGGAGCGCGTCTCGTCGAGGACTTGGGCTACACCAAGGACCATATCCTCTCTCCCGCCGCCCTGCGCTCGCCTCTGCTGAGCACGCTCGCCGGATACTGGGTCGGCTTCACGCAATCGGCCGGACGATTTCCGGCGCTTTCCGACATTCCCGACTCGATCCTGCGCTCGGTGCGGCGCTTCATGACGATCTCGCGGATTCTGGAGCC
>JAYSFH010000750.1:0-2135 GCA_041913405.1 Dongia sp.
ATTGAACTGAGGAGAGGCGAAATGACCGCCACCCGAACCAAGCAAGGCCTCGCGCGCCCCAGCTCGCGCCGCAAGCCGAAACCCGTGAAGCGCGTGCTTCCGCTGGCCTTGATCCTGGCCGTGGCCTCGGTCTCGCTCGGCGGCTGCGGCAACATGCTCCAGCGCATCGCCGATGTCGGCAAGGAGCCGGCGATCGACCCGATCGAGAACCGATGCCGGCGCCGATGACCGACGTCCGCCAGGCGAACTCGCTCTGGCGCCAGGGCAGCCGCACCTTCTTCGCCGACCAGCGCGCCAGCAAGGTGGGCGACATCCTGACCGTGGTTATCAAGATCGACGATTCCGCAAAGCTCGACAACGAGACCACCCAGAACCGCGACGGCAGCAACAACGCGCAGGCCTCTGCCCTGCTCGGCTATGAGAAATACGCCAACCAGGTGTTCACCGATGCGACCGATCCGGCCGACCTGATCAACACCGACAGCACCACCGACCAGAGCGGCAAGGGCACGGTCGATCGCGCCGAGGCGGTCAACTTGCGGGTTGCCGCGGTCATCACCCAGGTGCTGCCGAACGGCAACATGGTCCTGAACGCCACCCAGCAGGTGCGGGTGAATTACGAGCTGCGCGAATTGAACGTGAAGGGCATCATCCGGCCGACCGACATCTCGACCGCGAATGAAGTCAACTATGACCAGATCGCCGAGGCCCGGATCGCCTATGGCGGCAAGGGCACGCTGAGCGACGTCCAGCAGCCGCGTTACGGCCAGCAGGTCTACGACATCCTGTTCCCGTTCTAACACTGTCCGGCGCAAGCCAACCTCGACAGCTCTCAAACCAAACTCGATCGTCACCCCAAGGCTTGGCCTTGGGGTCCACGAGTTTGTGCGAGTCGCACCGGCAGCACGGATCGAAACTCGTGGATGCCAAGGCCAAGCCTTGGCATGACGCCGTTTGAAAAGCCGGACCTTCGAAATCCGGCAGCATCCGGGCGTTTCCAGCCGGTCAGGTTCGTTCTAGGATGAACGCCCTCGATCCGCAGGAGGCGCCCCGGTGCTTTCGATTGGAATGGCTGTCGTGCTTGCGCATCTGTCGCTCGCCCTGGAGTCGACCCGGGAGTCGACCCTGGGGCCGACCCTGGCCCATGGCGAAGCCGAGTGGATCATGCGCGATCCGGCGATCGCCTGGTGCTGCGGCCCAAAGGAATGCGCCGTGGTGCCGGAAGGCGAGGTGCAGGTCGAGGGCGACAGCTGGTTCGTGCCGGCAACCCGCCAGCGCTTCAAGATGGGGGATCCGCATACCTACTGGTCGCGCGACCGCAGGATGTGGTGGTGCCGGGTCAAGGGCAACCTGACCGGCGCGCCGATGGAAGGGCCCGTGCAATGCCTGTTCGTGCCGAAGCTCGAGTTTTGAGCCTTGGAATACTGAGCTTGCCTGACACCGCATGGACCTGATCACCGCCGCGCTGGCCAATCCGATCAACCGCAAGATCCTGGAACGCCTGCCGATGCTGGGCGCGCCGAATGCCTGCCTGGTCGCCGGTTCGGTCTACCAGGCCTGGTGGAATGCGCTCTCCGGCCGGCCGGTCGCCGAGGGCGTCAAGGACTATGACCTCTTCTATTTCGATGCCGGCGACCTCTCCTATGAGGCGGAGGATGCGGTGATCCAGCGGGCGCGCATGCTGCTCGCCGATCTCGACGTGCTGATCGACGTGAAGAACCAGGCGCGGGTGCATCTCTGGTATCAGAAGCGCTTCGGCGGCGGCGACTATCCGGCCTTGCAGCAGGTGGAGGACGGGATCGCGCGCTTCCTGGCGCGCTCGACCTGTGTCGGCCTGATGCCGCAGGTGGACGGCACGCTGCGGCTGATCGCGCCCTACGGCATCGAGGAAACGCGGCGCGGCGAGCTGCGGCCGACGCCGTTCCGCGCCGACGACATCGAGCGCTTCCGGGAGAAGGCCCGAAGCTATGTCGCGCGCTGGCCCTGGCTTCGGATCATCGAAGCCGATTGACCGCTTGTTGAATCGGGACGTTCAAGTACCCCAGGTCACGTAGCCTTCCGGGCTGATCGGCCAGACCGGGTTCCAGGCGATCTCCCAGGCATGGTCGTCGGGATCCGCGACATAGCCCCGGAAG
>JAYSFH010000751.1:0-2133 GCA_041913405.1 Dongia sp.
AGCTGGGCCTTCAGGAAGGCGCGGGCGAAGCTTGAATCCAGGCCCATCACCTCGCCGGTCGATTTCATCTCCGGCCCGAGGATGATGTCCACGCCGGGGAAGCGCGCGAAGGGGAAGACCGCTTCCTTCACCGCCACATGGTGGCGCTTGGTGGCGTCGAGCTGGAAATCGCGCAGGACCTCGCCGGCCATCACGCGGGCCGCGATCTTCGCGATCGGCAACCCGGTCGCCTTGGCGACGAAGGGCACGGTGCGGCTCGCGCGCGGGTTCACCTCGAGCACGTAGATCTCGTCGCCCTTGATCGCGAACTGGATGTTCATCAGCCCGACGACATTCAGGCCCAGCGCGAGCGCCACCGTCTGGCGCCGGAGCTCGGCGATCACCGCGAGGCTGAGCGTATGGGGCGGCAGCGCGCAGGCGCTGTCGCCGGAATGGATACCGGCTTCCTCGATATGCTCCATGATGCCGGCGACGAAGACGTCCTTGCCGTCGCACAGGGCATCGACATCGACCTCGATCGCATCCTCGAGATAGGAGTCGATCAGCACCGGGTTGTCGCCGGAGACCTGCACCGCGCGGCGGATGTAGCGCCGCAGCTGGTCCGGCTCGTGCACGATCTCCATGGCGCGGCCGCCCAGCACATAGGACGGACGGATCACCACCGGATAGCCGACCTCGGCGGCGATGCGCTCGGCCTCTTCGCCCGAGCGCGCGATGCCGTTCTTCGGCTGGCGGAGATCCAGGTCATGGAGCAACTTCTGGAACCGCTCGCGGTCCTCGGCGAGATCGATCGCATCGGGCGAGGTGCCGAGGATCGGAATCTTCGCCTTCTCCAGCGCCGCGGCAAGCTTCAGCGGCGTCTGGCCGCCGAACTGCACGATGCAGCCCAAGAGCGTGCCCTTGCGCTGCTCGACCCGCGCCAGCTCGATCACGTCCTCGGCGGTCAGCGGCTCGAAATAGAGCCGGTCCGACGTGTCGTAATCGGTCGACACCGTCTCCGGATTGCAGTTGACCATGATGGTCTCAATGCCGGCCTCTTTCAGCGCATAGGCGGCATGGACGCAGCAATAGTCGAACTCGATGCCCTGGCCGATCCGGTTCGGGCCGCCGCCGAGGATGATGACCTTGCGGCGATCGGAGGGATCCGCCTCGTCCTCGGGCGTGTCGACATTCTCACCCTCATAGCAGGAATACATATAGGGCGTGGCCGAGGCGAACTCGGCGGCGCAGGTGTCGATCCGCTTGTAGACCGGCCGCACCTTTAGATCGTGGCGCAGCTTCTGCACGGCGTCGGCGGTGGTACCGGCGAGCTCGGCCAGGCGCGCGTCGGAGAAGCCCTTGCGCTTCAGGCGCAGCAGGGCCTCGTGGGTCTTCGGCAGGCCTTGCGCCTTGATGAGCTTTTCGGTCTCGACGATGGCTTCGATCTGGCGGATGAACCAGGGATCGAACTTCGACGCCGCGAAGATCTCCTCGACACTGAGGCCGCGGCGCAGCGCCTCGGCGATCACCAGCAGCCGGTCCGGCGTCGCCTTGCCGAGCTGGGCCAGGATCGAGGCCTTGTCATCCTTCTCCAGTGCCACTTCGTTGAAGCCGGTGAGGCCGGTCTCCATCGAGCGCAGCGCCTTCTGCACCGATTCCTGGAACGAGCGGCCGATCGCCATCGCCTCGCCCACCGACTTCATCGAGGTCGAAAGAATGGGTTCGGCGCCGGGGAATTTCTCGAAGGTGAAGCGCGGCATCTTGGTGACCACGTAGTCGATGGTCGGCTCGAAGGAAGCCGGCGTTACCTTGGTGATGTCGTTGAGGAGCTCGTCCAGCGTGTAGCCGACCGCGAGCTTGGCCGCGACCTTGGCGATCGGGAAGCCGGTCGCCTTGGACGCCAAGGCCGATGAGCGCGAGACGCGCGGATTCATCTCGATGACGATCAGCCGGCCGTTCTCGGGATTGACCGCGAACTGCACGTTGGAGCCGCCGGTATCGACGCCGATCTCGCGCAGCACGGCGATCGAGGCGTTGCGCATCAGCTGATACTCTTTGTCGGTCAGGGTGAGCGCCGGCGCAACGGTGATCGAGTCACCGGTGTGCACGCCCATCGGATCGACGTTCTCGATCGAGCAGATGATGATGCAGTTG
>JAYSFH010000752.1:0-2131 GCA_041913405.1 Dongia sp.
TGGATCGTTCAGGCGCCGTGCCTCAAAGCTGTAGACGCGGATGTTCGGCGCCTGCAGGCGCAGCCAGCGATACTGCACGTCATAGGCCTCGCGCTCGCGCGCGCTCCAGAGATCGCAGGTCAGCGGCACCGGCATGACCTCGCTCTTGATCTGCAGGAAGTGCGTGAGCTCATGCACCAGGATGCTGGTCGCCGCCGGATCGCGGCCGATCATCAGCGATTCGTCGATCAACACCTCGCCTCGCGGCGTGGTGAAGGCGACGACACCGCAAGGCTTGCCGCAGACCTCGTCGGCCAGCTGCGCATGCGACATCGGCCGGATGCGCGGCGGCTCGCCGGGAATCGAATAGCCGGTCATCTGCGAGATCGAGACCAGCAGCGATGCGATCAGCTTCGGGGAAAGGATCATCCGCCCGCCGCCCCTTCGCCCGCGCCGAGAAGGATGACCTCACCTGGAGGGATGCCCTCACCGAGAAGGATGCCCTCACCGAGAAGGACGATTGACCGTGTTCCGCTTCCTGTGATGTGCTGCGCAAATTGCGGAAGGGAGTTCGAAAAATGAGGCGCATTCTGGTTGCGACGGCGGCGGCGATCGCGATGCTCGGCGCCGGTCCCGGTCCGGCCGCGGCGGCCAACAACTACCCGACCGAGGTCGTCGCCGACTATGTGATCGGCTGCTTGGCCAGCAACGGCCAGACCCAGGACATGCTGCGCCGCTGCTCCTGCTCGATCGACGCGGTTTCTTCGATCGTGCCCTTCGACACCTACGAGAAAGCTTCGACCATCCTGCAGATGCGGCAGGTGGCGGGCGATGCCACGGCGGTGTTCCGCAGCATGACGATGCTGGACGAAATCGTGAAGCAGCTGCGCTTGGCGCAGATCGAGGCGGATTTCCGATGCTTCTGACGCCGGCTCGCTCAAGTCACCAACCTTAGGAAGTCGCCGCTCAGGAAGTCGCGGGCACCATCCAGACCCGCTCGAACTTCCGGCCGTTCGAGTCTTCCGCGCTGACCCGCAGCACGCCCTGGGTCTTCGGCTTCAGCCAGAACTCGAAGGCCGGATTCTCGCTCAAGGAAATGTTGCCCTCGATCGAGAGCACCGGCTTGCCGTCATGGGTGATGTCGACCTTCTGCACGAAATCCGCCGGCACGTAATTGCGCGTGACCTGGTCCATCTGCATGCCGGTGAAGTTCGGGTGCCGGATGAGGAGCTCGAGCTTCGACGGCTTTTCGGCCGCGGCTTCCTTCGGCACCTTGAGCTTCAGGTCGCCGAGATGCTCCGCCGCGTCGGCGACGCTCTTCGAAGCCGGCGCCGAGCAGCCGCCCGCCGCCTTCACGAACACCTTCGCCAGGTACATGCGGCCGTCGGCGGTTTCCACCACCGCGTGGATGTTGGTGTATTCGTTGACCCGGATCCGCGTCCCGATCGAGGGATTGACCGTGTCCTCGGGGTAGTGGAACACCGCCGCGACCGGCGCCGGGTTCTTGTCCACGATCAGCGTCATGGCCTTCACCGCGATGCCCTGCATCTTGGCGGCGTCGAAGTCGATCGAGATCGGCACCGTCGCGGCGTCGAAGGCGCGCTCCGGCGCGGTGATGGTGATGAAGCCCGCGCCGTCGCCGAGCGTCTTGCCCGGGAACAAGGCCTCCTGCAGATCCGGCCAGGGATCGTCATAGGCTAGCGCTCTTCCGGCCGCGGCGAGCAGGCCGGTCGAGAGCATGGTGCCGAGAAAGGTGCGCCGCTTGAAGGTAAGCTGCTTAAGGGTATGCATGGGGCTGATCTCCCATTCCGGGGTGGGCCTGCCCAAGCGGCGGCCCTACTCCCATTCCAGTTCAGTATACGCCGCGGTCACATTGCGCGCATTATAGGAATCGAACAGCAGCCAATGCGCGCTTTCCGTAAGGCCGATCGTGTCGGTCGCCTGCTGCAGGCTGCCGCCGTCGGCGATGAGCTTGCGGATGTCCCGGACCAGCAGCTCGAAATAGGCCTGCTCCGGATCCAGGGCCGCCGGCCAGGGGGCCGTGACCGGTCCATGGCCCGGAACCACCCGTGCCGCCGGAATGGAGCGGAGTGTCTCGATCGCATTCAGCCAGCCGAGAATCGAGCCGTCGACCGCCGGCGTCCGCTCCAGG
>JAYSFH010000753.1:0-2125 GCA_041913405.1 Dongia sp.
GATCTTCTGAAGAGCCTGCGCAACGCCGGGGATCGGCGGCCGGTGATCATCCTCACCGCCCGCGACCAGATCCGCGATCGCATCGAGGGCCTGAACGCCGGCGCCGACGACTACCTGGTGAAGCCGTTCGACCTCGACGAGCTGGCGGCGCGGGTCGCCGCCGTGGCGCGAAGGGCGAGCGGCAACCCGGCCCCGATCATCCGCCTCGGCGATATCGAGATCGACCAGAGCGGCCGCGAGCTCCGGCGCGACGGCCGCCGGATCGACATCACCGGGCGCGAATGGGCGGTGCTGGACCAGCTGCTCAGCCGCCGCAACCGCATCGTCACCAAGGAGCAGATCGAGGAAGCGCTCTATCCGTTCGGCGCCGAGATCGAGAGCAACGCGATCGAGGTGCATGTCAGCCGGCTCAGGAAGAAGCTCGGCAAGACCTTCATCGAGACGGTGCGCGGCGTCGGCTATCGGCTGGGCGAGACATGAAGCCGCCGATGGCCGCCCGCGCGTGGAGCCTGTCGCGGCGGCTGATCGTCTCGCTCACCGTCAGCCTCGGCGTGCTCTGGCTGGTCGCCGCGGCGCTGGCGAGCTGGGCGGCGGTGCACGAGACCAACGAGATCTTCGACAGCGCGCTGCAGGAAACTGCGCAGCGCCTGCTGGCGCTCGCGGTGGACGACATCGACGACCTGGCCGAGCGCGCCGCCGAGCATGACGGCTTCGAGGCCGAGGACACCATCCCGCTGCCCGGCCACGACGAATACCTGGTCTACCAGTTCCGCGACCGCGACGGGCGCGTGCTGCTGCGCTCGCATGACGCGCCGCATGATCCGTTCCCGGTGCCGCTGGTCCACGGCTTCACCGAGCTTGCCGGCCAGCGCGTCTACACCGAGCCTTCGCCGGACGGGAAGCTGGTGATCCAGGTCGCGGAGAAGCAGGCGCATCGCTATCGCGCCTTGTTGCGCGGCCTGATTTCGCTGATCGTGCCCCTGCTGCTGCTGCCGCCGCTCGCCGGGCTGATCATCTGGCGCACCGTCGCCCGCGGCATCCGCCCGCTGCGCGCTCTGCGCGAGGAGATTGCGAGCCGCGGCGGCTCCAATCTCGAGCCGCTGCCGGAATCCGGCCTGCCCAACGAGCTCACGCCGATCGTGCGCGACGTCAACCGGCTGATCGAGCGGCTGGGCTCGACTCTGGAAGCCGAACGCGCCTTCGCCGCCAACAGCGCGCATGAGATGCGCACGCCGGTCGCGGCGGCGCTGGCCCAGGTGCAGCGGCTCGGCGCCGAACTGGCGGGGAGCCCGCAGCAGGCCCGCATCCACGCCATCGAGGACGCGCTCCGGCGCCTCGCCAGCCGGGTTGCGAAGCTGCTGCAGCTCTCGCGCGCCGACAGCGGCGTCGCCGTCACCAGCGAGACCGCCGACCTGATGCCGATCATGGGCCTGGTGATCGACGAGTTCGCCCGCATCCCGGGCTATGCCGGGCGCATCGATTTCGATTCCGGCCCAAGCGACCGGCTGGCGGCGCGGATCGACATCGACGCCTTCGCCATCGTGTTCCGCAACCTGCTGGAGAACGCGCTGCTGCACGGCGACCGCACCCGGCCGGTCGCGGTTTCGATCGGCGGCGATCGCGGCATCCACAACGCCAACGGCGGGCCGGTGGTGTCGCCGGACGTGCTGCACCGGCTGACCCAGCGCTTCGTGCGCGGCAACACCGCGGCCGAGGGATCAGGCCTCGGCCTCGCCATCGCCGAGAAGATCCTGGACCAGGCCGGCGGTCGCCTCGAGCTGCGCTCGCCGGCAACGGGGCGCGCCGACGGGTTCGAGGCGGTCATTCGTCTGCCCTGATGACGCGATCAATTCCACTGATTTGACGCCGCCTCGCCGATGGGCGTAAGCGAGGGCTCCCGCTCCCCTTTGCTCAGGAGGCCGCATGGCCGACCCCGCCCCGTCCCAACGCCCGCCGCTGCCGCCCTTCACCGCCGAGACCGCCGCGCAGAAGGCGCGCATGGCCGAAGACGCCTGGAACAGCCAGGATCCGGTCAAGGTCTCGCTCGCCTACACGGAAGACAGCCAGTGGCGCAACCGGGCGGAGTTCTTCTCCGGCCGCGCCAAGATCGTCGAGTTCCTGACGC
>JAYSFH010000754.1:0-2123 GCA_041913405.1 Dongia sp.
GATGACGGCCTGCCGCTGTTCACGGCGCGGCCGGTGCCGGGCGGCGTGCTCGGCGTCGACGAGCATTTCCTGATCATCCGGGGAGGGCCGGAGAGCCTGCGGCGCTCGCCGGTCGGCCTCGATCTCGGTTCGGAGCCGAAGCGCCGCTCCGCGGCAATCGCCGCCCGCGATTTCGGCGTGCCGACCATGTCGCATTCCGTCACGTTGGCCGCGGATGACGGCCAGCACCAGGGCTTCGTCCTGTTCGTGCCGAGCTATTGGGCGCATCGTCCGGTCGGGACCGTCGCCGAGCGGCGCGCCGCCTTTCGCGGCTGGATCAATGCGCCGGTCGCCGCCGACCCGTTCTTCACCGCCGCCTTAAAGCGGTTCGACGACGCGATCCAGGTCAAGGTCTTCAACGGCGTCGGCACCCATGAACCGGCGGTGTTCAGCAACTTCGCATCGCCGGACCTGGTTCCCGCGCAGCCCGCCCGCCGGGAGACCCTGATGGTGCTCAGCGGCCACGCCTTCCAGATCGCCTGGCAGCCAGGCCCCGCCTTCGCGAGCGCGCCGCGCAGCGAGTCACCGCTCCTGAGCGCGGCGGTCATCCTGATCGCCACCCTCTTAAGCGCCCTGGTGGCCAATCTGCAATCGACCGGCGCGCGCGCGACCGCGATCGCCCAACGCATCACCGCCGACCTCGCCGCCAGCAACGAGCGCTTCCGCCTGACCGAGGCGCGCCTCAAGGCGGCGATCGAGGCGATGGACAGCGGCTTCGCCCTGTTCGATGCCGATGACCGCCTGATCCTGCACAACCGCACCTTCATCGACGCGCAGACCCAGGCCGCCTTCGGCGATCCGATCGGCCATAGCTTCGAGGAGTTCGTGCGCTTCAACATCGTCTCCCACAGCGCGCTGGTCGAAACCGGACCGGATATCGAGGCCTGGGTGGCGCGCCGCATGGAGCAGCATCGCAATCCGTCCGATGCGCCGTTCGAGATGCGGCTTTCCACCGGGCAGTGGCTGCAGGTGACCGAGCGCCGCACCGCCGACGGCGGCTACATGGGCATCTGGACCGACGTCACCAGCATCAAGCAGGCCCAGGAGCGCCTGACCAACGCGATCAACGCGATGAGCGACGGCTTCGTGCTCTACGACCGCGACCTCAAGATCGTTCTCTGCAACCAGCCCTGGGCCGACTATGTCGGCGACAAGTCCCCGGAAGCGATCATCGGCCGCTCGGCCAAGGAATTGCTGCATGGCTTTGCCTACGCCGAGGTGACCGACGTCTCAGCGAAGGCCGACCCGGAAAGCTTCATCGCGCGCGTCCTGGAGCAGCACATGAACCCGCGCGAGGAGGCGCAAGAGCGCGTCCTGACGGATGGGCGCCGGTTCAGCGTGGTGATGCGCCGGACCTCGGATGGCGGCCGGGTCGGCATCTTCAGCGACGTGACCGCCTTGCAGGCCGCTGAGACCCGGCTGCGCGAGGCGATCGAGAGCATCAACGAGGGCTTCGCCCTGTTCGACGCCGACTTGCGCTACGTTCAGTTCAACCGCCGCTTGCTCGAGCTCTATCCGAAATCCGCGCCGGCCATCAAGGTGGGCGCGAAGCTGGAAGACGTGCTGCGCTTTGGCGCCGAGCGCGGCGAGTTCATCGAGTTCGGCGATAGCCGGGATATCGACACTTTCGTCGGGGACTGGGTCAAGTGCTTCCAGCGCCGCGAGCCCTTCGTCGGCGAGGAGATCCTCGCCGACGGGCGCTGGGTGCTGATCAGCCACCGTCCCACCGCGGATGGCGGCTTCGTCAGCATCCGCTCCGACATCACCGCGCAGAAGAACCGCGAGATCGACCTGGAGGCGGCGAAGACCCAGCTCGAGGGGCTGACGGAATCGCTGATCGCCACCACCGGCGACCTGCGCGCCGCGCGTGAGCGGGCCGAGGAGGCGAACCGCTTCAAGTCGAACTTCCTGGCGCAGATGACCCACGAACTCAGGACGCCGCTCAATGCCGTGATCGGCTTCTCCGACTTGATCCAGCAGGAGATCTTCGGCGCGATCGAGCCGCCGCGCTATCGCGAATATGTCGGCCTGATCAGCGACAGCGGCAAGCACCTGCTGTCGCTGATCAACGACGTCCTCGATCT
>JAYSFH010000755.1:0-2122 GCA_041913405.1 Dongia sp.
GGGCTGCGGCAGCGCCGCGCGGCTCGCGGCGATCATTTCGCTGTAGTTCGTCTCGATGCCGCCGGGGCCGACCATGAGCTGCAGGCTGAGCGCGGCATCCTGCGGGATGCAAATGTCGGCGCACACCAGCCAGTGCGCCACGGGACTGATCTTGAGTTCGCCGGCCGGCACCTGATCGCCGATCCGCAGTTCGGTCAACAGAAGGACGGTTTCGTGGTAGCCGAAGTTCATGAGATCGCTGAACGGGATGCGTTCCGGCGTCGGCCACTGGATCGGACCCGCGGTCACCCCCTCGGGAAGGTTCCATTCGATCTCCGCCGGCAGGCCGGAATCCCCCGGCGTGCGCCAATAGGTATGCCAGCCCGGAATCATGTCGAGCTCGAGGGCCACCCAAATGCTCTTACCCGGCTCGACCGCCGTGCGATCGACAATGAACGCCGCGCGGCTTTGATCGGATTTGAAGACATCCTGGGCAAAGGCGGCGCTGTTAAAGGCGGCCAGAAGCAGAAAGGCCGAAAGGGCAAGGCGGACGAGGCGTGAAACCGTGTTCATCATGATCCGGAACATACGGGACAAGAGGGGCGGGGCAATTCACAAAGCCCGGCGCATATCATACCTCGTCCGAGGGCCGCCGGGGCCGAAAAAGCCCTGTTACAGAGGGACTTGGCGGTTACACACCAGACATAAGCGGCGCGGGGGCCACCCACCAGTCCCGCCGGGCCGATTTGAGGAATTCGGCGGCGGCGCCCGCCGCCCGGGAGTCCCCATAAAGCCCGAAGCAGGTCGGTCCGCTGCCGGACATCCGGGCGAGAAGACAGCCCGATGTCTCTTCCAGCAGCGCGAGCATGTGGCCGATCTCGGGCATGACCTCGCCGGCCGGGGCGGCCAAGTCATTGCGACCGCCCTTGAGGGTCCGGGCAAGATCCGCGGCGGCGGGAAGGCCGGAATAGAGCGTCTCGGCCTGCGGCGTGGAATAGCGCCCGCCCAGGGCGCCGAACACGGCCTTGGTCGCCAGCGGCTTGTTGGGATTCACCAGCACCAGCCAGGCGGGCGGCAGATCGGGCGCCGGGGTCAATATCTCGCCGATGCCGCGCATGAAGGTCGGTGTGCGGCGCAAGCACACCGGAACGTCGGCGCCCAGCTTGGCCGCGAGGTCCACGCCCGCGAGCTGGGCGAGGTTCTCGTCCCACAATTGCGACAGTGCGATCAGCGCCGCCGCCGCGTCCGACGATCCGCCGCCGATGCCCGACGCGATGGGCAGGTTCTTTTCGAGGGTGATATGCGCGCCTTCTTTTCTGTCGGTGACGGCGAGCAGATACCGCGCGGCGCGCGTGACCAGATTGTCGCCTTCACCCGAGAGCCCCGCGCAATAGGGACCGGTGATGTCGAGGCGGATATCGTCGGCGCGGCGCAGGCTGATCCAATCGCCGACGCCCGCGAAGACCACCAGCGAGTCGAGCAGGTGGTACCCGTCCGCGCGCCGTCCGCGGACGTGCAGGGTAAGGTTGATCTTTGCGGGGGCGAAGACGGAGAGAGCGGTGGTGGTCATATGCAAACGATCCCAAGGTCATCCTGGGCCGTAGGCCCGGGATCCAGGATTGCGAGGCTGAATGCCTGCAGAGCTTTCTGAGATTTCGGCATGGAACGGCGCTTCATCACCCCGGACCCTGGGCTTCGCCCAGGGTGACGCTTTGAGCGTTATTTCTGCGCCAAACCCTGTTCAAGCTTCTTGGTAATGGCGGCGCGCTGGGCGTCCTCGACGTCGAGGATCAGCGCGCGCTGCCACTGGTAGCGGGCTTCGACGCGGCGTCCGACTTTCCACAAGGCATCACCAAAGTGTTCGTTGATGGTGGCGTCGGCGGGCGCGGCTTCGACGGCTTTCTCGAGATGCACGACGGCCTTGTCGTATTCGCCGAGGGTGAAGAGCATCCACCCCAAACTATCGATGATATAGCCGTCGTCGGGGCGTTTGGTGTAGGCGAGTTCGATCAGGCGGCGCGCTTCCTTGAGGTTCACGCCGCGGTCGAGATAGGAATAGCCGAGATAATTGAGCACGCTCGGCTCTCCCGGCTTGATCTCCAGGGCTTTCTTGAAGTCCTTCTCGGCGTTGGTCCAATCCTTG
>JAYSFH010000756.1:0-2122 GCA_041913405.1 Dongia sp.
CAGCCTGACCGCCGCGAACTTGCGGGCCTTGTTCTCCGATCCGGATTTCGCCGGAGCGCTCACCATGGAACACGGCTTCCGGCTTTCGCCGAAGACACCGGCGGTCACCACAAGCGGCTTGGATTAACCGAGTCTGGCCGCCCTGTTCGGCACGGCCTACACGCACAAAGAGCGTTTCACAAAACGCGCTCTCGGAATATAATCCCGAGACAAGCCCCCACGGGGCACCGAATCTGCGTGCCGAATGAACCTGCGGTCACCGTCGACCCCGCTCCGATACGGCGCCGCCGTCGTCGCCGTGATCCTTGCGATCCTTGCGCGGCAATTGCTGGATCCCTGGATCGAAGATCGGCTCCCCTTCGCCTTCCAGTATGTCGCCCTTGCCTTTGTCGCCTGGTATGGCGGCTTCGGGCCGGCCGTGTTCGCGCTTGTCCTGGGCGCCTTGGGCACGCGCTACTTCATACTGATTCCCCGCGGCTCGTTCTCGATCGAGACCGACCAGCAGATCTGGAGCTTGCTCCGCTACTTCACCGACGGCACGGCGATCGCCCTGCTGGGCTATGCCCTGAGCGCCGTGCGGCGCCGGACCGCGGCCTTACGCGCCAGCGAGACGCGCTACCGCCAGCTGGTCGAGTTCACCCTCGATGCGATCTGGATGCACACCGACGACAAGCTCGTCTACCTCAACCCCGAAGCGGTGCGGATGTTCGGGGCCTCCGATCCGGCCGAGCTGCTCGGCCGGTCGGTGGACGACATCATCCATCCTGAGGAACGCCCGCGCGCCCTGGAGCGCCGCAAAATGATGCGCAGCACCGGCAAGCGCGCGCCGCTGACGGTGATGAAGTTCCAGCGCACCGACGGCACGCCGGTCCTGCTCGAGGTGCAGGCGTCTCCGATCGAGTATGAAGGACAGCCGTCGATCGTCGCGATCGGCCGCGACGTCACCGAACGCATCCGCCTCGAGGAACAGCTCCGGCAGTCGCAGAAGCTCGAAGCGGTCGGCCAGCTGACCGGCGGCATCGCCCATGACTTCAACAATCTGCTGACCATCATCGTCTGCAATCTCGACCTGATGAAGGAGCTGCCGAAGGTTCCGCCCTCCGCCATGCAGTCGATCGATCTCGCGCTCAATGCCGCCTTGCGCGGCGCCGATCTCACGCGGCGCCTGGTGGCCTTCGCCCGGAGCCAGGCCCTGGTGCCGCAGTCCTTCAGTCTCAACGACCGGGTGAGTGCGACGGTCGACCTGCTGCACCGCACCCTGGGCGAGCATGTCGAGATCAAGCTGGTGCTCGAGCCCGACCTCTGGCCGGCCATGGCCGATCCCAGCCAGTTCGAATCCGCCCTGGTCAACCTCGCGATCAATGCCCGGGACGCCATGGAGCAGAGCGGCCGCCTGACCATCGAGACCGCCAACACGCATCTCGACGAAGACTACGTCCGCCGCAACCCGGAGGTCGCGGTCGGCGATTACGCCGTGCTCCGCGTCTCCGACACCGGCAGCGGCATGACTCCGGAAGTGCTGGCGCGCGCCTTCGAGCCCTTCTTCACCACCAAGGCCGCGAAAGGCACGGGCCTGGGCTTGAGCATGGTCTACGGCTTCGCCCGGCAATCGAAGGGGCATGTGAAGATCTACAGCGAGCCCGGCCGCGGCACGACCATCCGGCTCTATCTGCCGCGCGCGGCCGCCCAATCCAGCACTGCCGGTGCACGCAAGCCGGACCTGCTGCCGGCCGCGCGTCCGAATGAGCGGATCCTGGTGGTCGAGGACAACAACGAGGTGCGCGAGACCGTGGTGCGGCAATTGCGCGACCTCGGCTATGACACGCTGGAGGCGCCGGGCGGCCAGGAAGCGATCGACATCCTGGTGACCGACGAGCGGGTCGATCTGCTGTTCAGCGACGTGGTGATGCCCGGCGGCATGGACGGCACCCAGCTGGCCGAAGCCGCGACCGCGCTGCGTCCCGGCCTCAAGATCCTGCTCACCTCCGGTTTCGCCCGCGCTTCGATCCAGGATGGCGCGACCAGCGCCTATCTGAAGAACCTGCTGAGCAAGCCCTATCGGAAGACCGAGCTCGCCGAGCGCCTGCGGGCCACGCTGGACGCCGCGGAGTAGTGCGCGTTC
>JAYSFH010000757.1:0-2120 GCA_041913405.1 Dongia sp.
CGCCTTCGACCACGGCGCCGAGAGCAAAGGTTGTCGGCGAGTCGATGCCGTCGCCGCAGACCACCGGGATCTTCACGCCGGCGCCGCGCAGCTGGCGGATGAAGGCGGGGAAGTCCGGCTCGAAGGCGGAGGTCACGATCACGTCCGGCTGCGGGTCGAGCGCCTTGATCTTGGTGACCTCGGCGGAAAAGTCGGGCTGGTTCAGGGCATAGATGCTTTCGCCGATCACCTTGCCGCCGAGTTTCTCAAAGGCCTCTTTGAAGTAGAGCGGCATCTGGGTGTATTCGATGTCCGGCGAGCGCAGCAGATAGGCGTTCTTGAAGCCCTGGCTGTTGGCATATTCGGCCTGCGCGGCACCCTGCACGTTGTCGGTGACGGCATTGGCGAAGATGTAGCCCTTGCCGGTCAGCGGCAGGGTGGGCGAAGAGGAGCAGGTCGAGATCGCCGGGATCTTCGCCGCGAGGATCAGCGCCGCGGTCGCGTGCACCATGCTGGAATCGCAGGCGACCAGCATCATGCCGACGCCCTGGTCCAGGAGATCCTGGGTCACGATGGCGTTCTGGGCGTTGTCCGAGCGGTTGTCGCGGGTGACGACCTCGACTTTGTACTTGCCGGCGATGCCGCCGGCGGCGTTGATCTCGTCCATGGCAACGGCGAAGCCGTCCATCACCGGCGAGTCATAGGGGGCGTTCCAGCCGGTCTTGGAGATGGCGGCGCCGATGGTCAGCGTATCCTCGGCATGCGCGAGCGGAGCGGCAAGGCTGACGCCGATGCCGGCCGCAAAGGACAATGCAATCGCGAACCTGTTCATGATCCTGCTCCCTGTTGGTTGTTGGCTTGTTCGGTTCTTCTGGCCCGCTTGCGGCCGATATAGGCCTCGATGACGGCGGGGTTGCTCTGAATGGTCTTGGGATCGCCCTCGGCGATCATCTGGCCGCGGTTCAGGACGACGATGCGGTCGCAGAGCCGCATGATCAGCGACATGTCGTGGTCGATCACCAGCAGGCCGATGCCGGTGCGCTGCCGCAGCTTCGCCAGCTCCTGCAGCAGGGCGTTGGATTCCGTCGGGTTCATGCCGGCGGCCGGCTCGTCCAGCAGCAGGTAGCGCGGGCGCAGGGCGAGGGCGCGGGCGATCTCCAGCCGGCGCTGGGCGCCGTAATCGAGCGCCGCGGCGGGCCGCTCGGCAAAATCGGCAAGGCCGAACTCGGCCAGCAGCTGCATGGCGAAGGCATGCGGGTCGCTCGACGCTTCGCCAATACCCTTGGCGATTCTGGCGCTGATCTCGACATTCTCGATCACGCTCAACTGGCCGAACAGGCGGATGTTCTGGAAGGTGCGGCCGACCCCCGCCTGGGCGATCACATGCGCGGGCCAGTCGGTCGCGATTCTGCCGTCGATGCGGATCGCGCCTTGGGTCGGGGCGAACAGGCCGGATATCACGTTGAGCAAGGTGGTCTTGCCGGAGCCGTTCGGTCCGATCAGGCCGAGGATCTCGCCCGGCTTCAGGCTGAGGCTGACATTGTCCAGCGCCCGCAGGCCGGCGAAGTCCTTGGTGATCGATTCCGCCTCCAACACGCCGCCGGCGGCGACGGGGGTGGAGACGGGTGCCGCAGAACCGACCGATCGCCGCCGGAGCCAGGCTTCGCCCAGTTCCAGGCGGCCGAACAGGCCGGCCGGGCGCTTGTACATGACGAAGAGGATCAGCAGGCAGAGGCCCGCCTCGGTCACGCCGAAGACTTCCGGCGTGCGATAGCCGAAGAGGTCCATGCCGCTTTCCACCCGACGCAGGATCTCGATCGTGAGGGTCACGGCAACGGTGCCGAGCACGGCGCCGGAGACGGTGGTCATGCCGCCGACGATCAGCATGGTGAGCAGGGTCAGTGTATCGTCGAAATAGAACTTCGACGGCGAGAAGGCGCCGAGGAAATGCCCCAGCAGCACGCCGGCCGCCGCGGCGATGCCGGCGCTCAAGGTCCAGGCCAGCAGCCGGCGCTTCACGACATTGACGCCGATCGCGCGGGCGGCGGTCTCGTCCTCGCGACTGGCCCGCAACTGGCCGCCGGTCTTGGAATCGCGGAAGGCGCGGGCGGCGAGCAGGATCGGTACGGCGACAAAGAGCG
>JAYSFH010000758.1:0-2111 GCA_041913405.1 Dongia sp.
CCTACAACGTCTCCAAGGCCGGCGTGAAGGTGACCACCGAGGCCTTGGCGCACAGCTTGCGCAACGAGCCGGGCTGTCCGGTGACGGCGCATCTGTTGATCCCGGGCTTTGTCTTCACCGGCATGACCGCGCGCGGGCGGAAAGAGAAGCCGGCCGATGCCTGGACCCCGGAGCAGACCGTCGATTTCATGCTGGAGAGCCTGGCGCGCGGCGATTTCTACATCCTTTGCCCCGACGGCGCCGTCACCCGCGACATGGACGAGCGGCGCATGGATTGGGCCGCCAACGACATCATCCGCAACCGCCCGGCCTTGTCGCGCTGGCATCCGGATTACAAGGACGCCTTCGAGGCCCATATGAAGGCGCCCCGCGCGAAGTAGCTGCGTCACCCCGGCGCTTGCGGCCGGCGCCTGCTTTCCCCCAAGATGCCGCCCAACGAGGGCGACAACCTCGGGCTTGGGAGGCGGGCATGTCCGCGACATTCGATGCGGTCTACAGGCGGTCGATCGAGGATCCGAATGGATTCTGGGGCGAGGCCGCGCGCGGGATCGACTGGATCAAGCCCTGGGAGCGGGTGCTCGACGACCGCAAGCCGCCCTTCTACCGCTGGTTCTCCGGGGCTGAACTCAACACCTGCTGGAACTGCCTCGACCGCCATGTCGAGGCGGGGCGCGGCGCGCAGACCGCGCTGATCTATGACTCGCCGGTCACGCAGGCGGTGCAGCGTTTCTCGTATCGGGAATTGCGCGACGCGGTGGCGTTGTTCGCCGGTGCGCTGGTGAACC
This sequence comes from Dongia sp., assembly GCA_041913405.1. Taxonomy (GTDB): domain Bacteria; phylum Pseudomonadota; class Alphaproteobacteria; order Dongiales; family Dongiaceae; genus Dongia. The sequence continues at coordinate 786 of JAYSFH010000758.1, forward strand.
AGGGCGTCGGCAAGGGCGACCGGGTCCTCCTCTACATGCCGATGGTGCCGGAGGCGCTGATCGCCATGCTGGCCTGCGCGCGCTTGGGCGCGGTGCATTCTGTGGTGTTCGGCGGCTTCGCGCCAAAGGAGCTGCGGTCAAGGATCGACGATGCCAAGCCGAAGGTGGTGGTGACCGCCTCCTGCGGCATCGAAGTGGCGCGGATCATCGCCTACAAGCCTTTGCTGGATACGGCGATCGAGCAGGCCTCGTTCAAGCCGGACAAGGTCATCGTGCTGCAGCGGCCGATGGAGGAGGCGAAACTCATCACCGGCCGCGACATCGACTGGAACGATGCGCTGGCGGCGGCGAAGCCGGCGGGCTGCGTGCCGGTCGCGGCCACCGATCCGCTCTACATCCTCTACACCTCAGGCACGACCGGGCGGCCGAAAGGCGTGGTCCGCGACAATGGCGGCCATGCGGTGGCTCTGCATTGGTCGATGGAGAACATCTACGGCCTGAAGCAGGGCGAGACCTGGTTCACCGCTTCGGACGTGGGCTGGGTGGTCGGACACTCCTATATCGTCTACGCGCCGCTGCTGAAGGGCTGCACCACGATCCTCTACGAGGGCAAGCCAGTCGGCACGCCGGATGCGGGCGCCTTCTGGCGCGTCATTTCCGAGCACAAGGCCAAGGCGATGTTCACCGCGCCGACCGCCTTCCGCGCGATCCGCCGCGATGATCCCGAAGGCAAGCTGCTGCGGAACTACGACCTCTCAGGCTTCCGCGCGCTGTTCCTCGCCGGCGAGCGCTCCGACCCGCCGACCCTGGAATGGGCCGAGCAGTTGCTGAAGGTGCCGGTGATCGATCACTGGTGGCAGACCGAGACCGGCTGGTCGATCGCCGCGAACTGCCTCGGCATCGAGCTCCTGCCGGTGAAGCACGGCTCGCCGACCCGACCGGTGCCAGGCTGGACGCTCGAAGTGCTGGATGAGAGCGGCAATCCGGCGGCGCCTGGCGAGATCGGCAATCTCTGCGGCAAGCTGCCCTTGCCGCCGGGCACCTTCCCGACGCTCTGGAACGACGACGCGCGTTTCGTCGAGAGCTATCTCACCCGCTTCCCCGGCTACTACCAGACCGCGGATGCGGGGATGATCGACGAGGACGGCTATGTCCATGTGATGGCGCGGACCGACGACATCATCAATGTCGCCGGGCACCGGCTCTCTACCGGCGGCATGGAAGAGGTGCTGGCGAGCCATCCCGATGTCGCCGAATGCGCGGTGATCGGCGTGCATGACTCGGTGAAGGGCCAGGTGCCGCTGGGCTTCCTGGTGCTGAAAGCCG
>JAYSFH010000759.1:0-2107 GCA_041913405.1 Dongia sp.
ACGACTGAAGATCAGTCGAGAGGCTCGCGCAGGACGCGTCTGCTGGGCATGAAGGCAAGCGGGATTCCAGCGCCGCCGTCAAGGCGCGAGCGGAGGTACAGCCGCCCGGATCGGCGCGCTCGAGATCTGCATGAGGCCGGAGAAGGGTTCGACCATCTCGAGGATCAGGAACAGGGCCGCCGCCACCGAAAGAGCGACCAGCCCAAGCGCCACGGCCGATGTCGGATTGACCGGTGAGAACAGGCAGTAGCTGGCAAACAGTACGGTGAGCCAGAAAATCAGCACCACGAGAACCGGCACCGGCAACCCGGACCTCGACTGCTCGTAGAGCGCGAGCCTGGCCTGCGAGATCGGAACCGCGAGCTGGAGCGCCTGGGAGACGAGGGCGGATTTCACGGTGGTCCCGCCGGGGAGAGCATGGAGACCGGCATAGACTTGCGATGCCAGCGTTCCGCTGCCGTAGAGCGCGCCGCCCACTTTGGCCTCCGGGCCATGCCAGATCCGTTCGATCATCTGGTCGACGGCCTGCCTCAGCAGCTGCCGAAGCGGCTTCGTTTCCGGGCCGTACTGATCGAGAACAGCGTCGAGCAGGATGAGGTTGGCGGCAATCTGCCGGACTTCACCGCGCTGAGCTTCGTAGCTGCTGCTGGCCGAGTTGATCAGCAGGCCGAGGACCAGCGCCGCGGTCGTCCCGACGAGGCCGGCACCCAACCGAACGATGTCCCTCGCATGGCCATCTAGATGATGGTTCGGCAACCGACGGCGCAGCAACACGCCGACGACTGCCCCAATCAGCATGACCCCGCATGCAGCGAGCGAAACCCAGATGGGTTGCAAGTAACCGACCTTTCCTGGGACCGCCGGGCACTGGCGGTCGCCAGAATTCTAGCACTCCTGCGAAACAGACACGGCTTGCTTTTTGCTGGGGCTTCAGTGCGCGTGTTAGCGTCTCGGATCGCTTTCGGAGGTCATCGATGCAGCCATCCAACCAGTCTGTGAGCGGGCAGCCGCTCACGCCGCCTCTGATTGGTGGCGAGATTCCGCTGATCGATGTCTCGGCCTATCTCGCGGGCGTTCCCGGCGCCGCCGAGAAGGCCGCCGCCGAGTTGCGCTACGCCTTCGAGAATGTCGGCTTCTACTATCTCGCCGGTCACGGCGTGCCGCAGGCGCTGATCGATGCAACGTATGAGGCAGCGGCCCGCTTCCATGCCCAGCCGATGGACGCCAAGCTGGCGGTCAAGGTCGACGAGCACAATATCGGCTACATGCCGATCGCCCAGAAGGCGCCGCCCAACGCCGCGGCGCAAGGCAAGAAGCCCAGCCAGAACGAGGCTTATTTCCTGCGCCGCGAGCGCGACGCCAACGACCCCGATGTGCTCTCCGGCCGCCGCTTCCACGCGCCGAACAAATGGCCGGCTGACCTGCCGGGCTTCCGCGAGACGGCACTCGAATACATGGCCACCCTCGAAAGGCTGTGCCAGAAACTGGTGAAGCTCTACGCGCTCGCGCTCGACCTGCCTGAAACCCATTTCGACGCCTGCTTCGCCAAACCGCACATGATCCTGCGCATGTCGCGCTACCCGCAGATCGACGGCGCCGACGAGAGCGTCGAGAGCCTGGTGCCGCACACCGACTCCGGATTCATGACCCTGCTGCCGCCCAACAAGGTGCAGGGCCTGTCGATCCTCCTGCCCGACGGACGCTGGATGGAGGCGCCGGGCATCGAGGACGCCTTCGTGGTCAACGGCGGCGATATCCTCCATCGCTGGAGCAACGAGCGCTTCCTGTCGACGCCGCATCGCGTGCGAAACGTCTCGGGCCAGGTCCGCTACGCCATCCCCTTCTTCTGCGATCCGGACCACGACACGATGATCGATTGCCTGCCGTCATGCCAGTCGGCCGAGAAGCCCGCCAAGTATCCGCCGATCAAGTTCGGGGACTATGCGCTGTGGTTCGCCGCCCAGCGCTATGGCCACATGTCAAAGGTCGCCGCGCCGACCGAAGAACAGATCGCGCCGGGCGAGCGCGCCACTTCCCGCTGGCAGGCCTGATCCGATGCGTTTGCGTACCATTCTGGCGACCGGTTCCGCCGCCGCCCTTCTCTTCG
>JAYSFH010000760.1:0-2100 GCA_041913405.1 Dongia sp.
CCGAGCTGCGACGTCACGACCCCGGTCTCGTGCCCGTCCCGCATGCCAAACAGCAGGCTCTCGACCCGGGGTTTGCGGGTCAGGAAGAGGTTGCGGAACGGGCGGCCATCCCAGTCGCGCACCCAGTCATAGGTGCGGAAGCGCTCGAAGGTCATGTGCATGACCGCGTCGCCCGCCACGCGCAGCGTCTCCGGCGTCTCGTTCGCGGTCGGCAGCAGACGCAGGTCCCACATTGTGGTGACGACCAGCAGGCCGGACGGGCGCCGGGCGCGGATCTGCGGCGTCTCGCCTTGGACGGTCCGGACCCAGTCGTCGAGCACCGGGCCGATATCCTGCACGTCGCTCTGCTTGGTCGAGGGCGCGCAGAGGATCAGCGCGTTCATCTCCTGGTCCTCGGTGTAGCGCTCGAAGAGATAGGAGACCTTGCCGCGCAGCCAGATATCGGAGACGTGGTAGCCGTCCTCGCGCTCTTCCGTCGCGGAGAGCAGCTCGCGCTTGGGATCGGTGATCTTCAAGCGCCCGCGATAGCCGGGGAAGTCGATCAAGTCGGTGCTCTCCAGCACCGCTGCGACCGGTTTCTCGGTCAGGGTGAAGCGGAGCTCCGCAGTGACGCCGGCCAGCAGGCCGCGCGGCAATTCCTTCACGCTGCCGGAACCACCGTTCTCCAGGACCGGACGCACCTTCACCAGATCGCCGCCGTCGCCGTCGAGCAGGCGCAGGCAGTCGACATTGTTGATGCATTTCGCCTGGGAGAATTCGCCGCTCTCCTCGCCCTCCACCAGAGCGGCGAGCTCGCAATGCAGCGAGCGCGCATGGTCGACCGTGGCGAGCCCGGCTTGCAGGCGGAGATAGAGGCTGGAGAGCTGCTCCAGCCCGCCCCAGAGCAGGCCGAACAGATCGGCGCGCGCGGCGGGGAGAAGATAGGGCGCCAGCTCGATCGCGTTCGGCCAATAGGCGCCGCGCAGACTCTGGCTGGTCTTGCGCGAGAGCCGGTCGAAATAATCCATGAGATCGACCACGTCGTCGGCGGTGAGGCCTGGCACCGGCGCGCCCTGGCGCTGCGGGCCGACGCGGCGCAGAACCTCATCGATATTCTCGGCCTCGACCCGCGCGGTCATCGCCTCCTGGTCGAAGTCGCGGATATAGGAGTTCCAGAGGATCTTGATAAGATCGGCTTCGCTGACCAGCTCGACCTCGACCGGGAAGTCGGCCGGGGCTTTCGACCTGGCCCGGGTGAAGCGGGTGACCAGACCGGTCGCCTCCTTGCCGCCGCCCGGCGGGTTCACATGCTTCATGAAGTCGAGGCGGGTGTTGCCGAACATAGACTCGACGCGGCCGTTCTCGCCCTTGGAGAGCGAGTCCACCAGGAAGGATTTGCCGGCCTGGCTGATTCCGAAGATGCCGATCGCCGGCGGTCGCGACGCCGCCTTGGCCAGGCGCCGGCTCTTGTTGCGGACGCGGCGCAGCGATTCGATGGTTTGGTCGGCCTCGCGGTCGACGGACTTCGCGGTGGCTCTGGTCTCGGAGACCCAGTCGATCGCGCCGCCGATCGCCTGGCCGAGCGCAGTGCCGATGCTGGAGAGAGAGTCGGTCATCAAAATTCCTCAGACCAGGACCGAACCGGTGTCGAGCCAGTAGTCGTTGGCCTCGAGCACATTGCTGTTCAGCGTCTTGAAGCGGAGCAGCAGCCGGTCCTTGCCGATGCTGCGGCCCTCGCTGCCGTCCGCTTCCCGCACGGCAACGCGCGCGATGCGGAAGCGTTCCAGCCCTTGGTCGCGCGCCGCCTTGGCGCGCCGGTTGCCGCCGCTGCGGTCGAGCTCGAGGGTCACCAAGAGCGTGAGATTGTGCAGCTCGGCGCGCGCATCCTCGCGATAGCTCAGCGAATAGAGCGGCGCCGCGGTCCAGAAGGGCGTCGAGAGCTGGCGGAAGCCGAGCCGCATCGGGCCGGAGATCACGATGGCGCGGTTCGGCAACTGGTAATCCGGATCGTCGAGATCGATGTCGGCGAAATAGACATCCTCCGGCTGGATCAGGTTGTTGCCGTCGAGCCGGCCGAAATAGCGCATCGTCGATTTCAGATCGAATTTCTGCGAGAGCAGG
>JAYSFH010000761.1:0-924 GCA_041913405.1 Dongia sp.
CGGGCTCAGCGCATAATTCCAGTCTAGCGCGTTCTCCCGTGCCTGCTCGACCCATCGCGGCAGCGAGTACCAGAGGCTGCGCTCCTGCAGCACCACGAAGTCGGGGCGGTTGGCCTGGGCCCAGGCCAAGGCGTCCGTCTGCTTCAGCATGCTGCGCAAGTCGGCGCCGGGAGCGGTGACGGCCTTGACCGAGAGCTGCACCGGGTTGCCGGGATCCGCCGCGGCGATGTTGACCAGCATCGCGGCGAGATCGTTGCCCGAGGTGAAGCTGTTGCCGACGAAGAGGATGGTGATCGTCCGCTCTGTCTGCGGAGTCTCGCCCGAGCGCATCACCGTGTCGCGATCCCAATCGCTCAGGATGTAGCGCCCGCCGAAGCGCGGCGCATTCAGCGCGGCGAGGAAGCTCAGCGCGATGACCAGCGCGACGATCAGGACGTTGCGGAGCACGCCCCGGGACCCCGTGCCTATTTCCAGACCGCTTTCGCGACGCGCAGGAAATTGCCGCCGAGGATGCCGGTGGTCTCGGCGTCGCTGAAGCCGCGCTGCAGCATGGTCTCGACGATCTCGGGAAGCTGCTCCGGCGGCAGGTAGAGCGACGCGGTCTGGTACTCCGCCTTTGGCCAGTAGCGGCTGTTGCCGCTGACCAGGTCGTCGACGTTCTCGGCATCGAAGGCGTAGTCCAGCGAGATGCCGACATGCGCCGCACCGACCAGCCCGGCGACATGGGCCACATGATCGACGAAAGTCTTGCTGCTGATGTCGTTGCGGCCGAGGAAGTTGCCGATCCCGTTGATGCCGACGACGCCGCCAGTGCGCGCGCAGGCCTTGATCTGCTCGTCGGTGATATTGCGGCCATGGCCCCAGAGCGCCTTGGCGCAGGAATGCGAGAAGATGACCGGCGCCGCCGAGGCTTCCATCGCCTCC
>JAYSFH010000761.1:934-2098 GCA_041913405.1 Dongia sp.
AGCATGCCGACGCGGTTCATCTCGGAGATCACCGCGCGGCCGAGCGGGGTCAGCCCGGTGTCGGTGTCGTGGCAGCCGCCGCCGACCAGGTTGTTGAGATTGTAGGCGAACAGCATCTGCCGCACGCCGAGTTCGTAATAGACATTGACCATGTCGGCGCTGCCGTTGAGCGCGTTCATGCCCTCGAGGTCGAAGGCGACGGCGAGCTTGCCCTCCGCCTTGGCCTGCGGGATGTCGTCGGCGGTGCGGACCAGCCGGTATTGTTCCGGCCGCTGCTGCAGCCAGGCTCGGAAGCCGGCCAGGACTGCGAGGCTCACCTGCCAGTCGATCACGTCATAGCCGACGTTGATCGAGAGATAATGCACGCCGGATTTTACCCAGCGCTGCAGATTCTCCAGGCGATGCGCGCCGCCGACCGGATCGAAGCCGGCATGGTCGTCCCAGACCAGGGCCTGGCTGTAGAGCTTGCGGGCGCGTTCGCTGATGGCAAGGCCGGGCATGGTGTCCGTGGTCTCCCTGTTGAGTTTCAGATGGCGGTGTTGCCGCCGTCGACCAGCAACGTCGTTCCGGTGATGAAGCTCGCCTCGTCGCTGGCGAGGAAGGCGACGGCCGCGGCGATTTCCGGCGGCTGGCCGACCCGGCCCATGGGGATGGCCGCGCCGTTTTCCTTCAAGCCTTCGGCGGCGCTTTTGCCGCGATGGATGATGCCGGAGACCAGCATCGGCGTCTCGACATCGCCCGGCGCCACCGCATTGACCCTTATGCCCTGCCGCGCGTGATCGACGGCGAGCGCCCGGGTCATCTGCACGACGGCGCCCTTCGAGGTGCAATAGGCAAGCTCGGCGCGGCCGGCGACGAAGGCCCAGTCGGAGGCGATGTTGACGATCGCGCCGCCATGGCCGCTGGCGTCGAATTGCGCGATCATGCGGCGCACCGCGGCCCGCGAGAAGCGGAACACCGCCTCCACATTGACCGCCATGACCCGGGCGAAATCCGCGTCCGAGGTTTCCAGCACGGTGCCGCGATGCACGATGCCGGCGTTGTTGATCAGGACGTCGATCCGGCCGAAGCGTTGCACGGTCTCCTGCACCAACTGGTCGGCGATGCCGGGCTCGGTCACATCGCCGGCGGTGAACGCGGCGCCGAGCTTCTTCGCGATCTGCT
>JAYSFH010000762.1:0-2095 GCA_041913405.1 Dongia sp.
GATCCTGCTCGCCGGCCTGCAGAGCCTGCCGCAGGAACCCTTCGAGGCCGCACGGGTCGACGGCGCCGGCCCCTGGCGCACTTTCGTCGACCACACCTTGCCGATGCTCAAACCCGTCCTCGCCATCGCCATCGTGCTGCGCACCATCGACTGCTTCGGCACCTTCGACCAGGTCTTCGTGCTGACCCGCGGCGGTCCTGGCGAGGCGACCCGCCTGCTCTCGATCTTCGGCTATGACACCGCCTTCAAGTTCCAGCAGACCGGCTACGCCGCGGCGCTGTTCGTCACCGTTGGGTTGATCATTTTGGCATTCGCACTCTTCGCCGTGCGGATGCTGAAGCGGGCGGGGCCGGAATGATGTTCGCACCACTGCTCACCGCAAACTCAATCGTCATCCCCGGGCTTGGCCCGGGGACCCCTGAGTTTGTCGACGCAATGGAAGTCAGGGGTGCCCGGGCCAAGCCCGGGCATGACGAGTTGTGAACTGGCGCCTCTCCCTCGCCCGCGCCGCGGTCTTCGTGCTGATCCTCGGCATCGTGCTGCTGCCGATCTACTGGATGGTCGCCGCCTCCTTCAAGTCCAACCCGGAGATCACCCAGGACGCGACGCTCTATCCCCATGTCTGGACCCTGGACAACTACATCCGCCTGTTCTCGGAGAAGGAATTCGGCAACTACCTCACTAACTCCCTGGTGGCGACCGTCGTCTCGGTGGTGCTGGCGCTGGTCGTCGGCTCGCTGGGCGCCTATGCGATCGCGCGCTTCCATCTGAAATACCGGCTGGAGCGCAAGATTGGCCTCTCGCTGCTGACCCTGCGCATCGTGCCGCCGGTGGTGATCCTGATCCCGGTCTATCTCTTGATGCTGAGCCTCAAACTGCTCGACACCTGGACGGGCCTGATCATCACCTACACCGCCTTCAACATCACCTTCTGCGTCTGGATGATGGAAAGCTTCTTCCGCGAGATCCCGGTCGATCTCGAGGAGGCCGCGATGGTGGACGGCGACAGCCGCTTCAACGCCTTCCGCCGCATCGCTTTGCCGCTGGCGGCTCCGGGCTTGGCGGCGACCGCGATCTTCGCCGTCATCGTCACCTTCAACGAATTCCTGTTCGCGCTGGCTCTCACCGCGACGCCCAAGGCCATGACCATGCCGCGCGGCACCGCGACCTTGATCGGCCGCATCGACACCGACTGGGCCTCGATGTCCGCCGCAGGCGTGATCGGCGCAGCACCCATCGTCATCTTCGCGCTTCTGGTGCAGCGCCACCTGGTGCGCGGGCTGACCATGGGCGCGGTCAAGTGACGAACCTCTAGGCTCTCCTAGAGGATCGTCATGGTACGCGAAGGCGTACCATCCACGAGTTTGCCAGCCTCGAAATAAGAGAAAGTCGTGGATGGTCCACCTACGCGGACCATGACGAGATCTAATGGGCGGAGGCTAGCCCTTGAACCGTGGCTTCGCGATCCCCGCCATCGTGCAGAGCGCATCGACCATCGCCGAGAAATCCTGCCCGCCGAAGCCGGTCGCCCGCGCCGTGCTGAAGGCCTCGCGCGCTGCGGCGGCCATCGGCATCGGCACTTTCGCCGCATTGGCCGCATCGACGATCAGCGAGAGATCCTTATGCGCGAGGTCGATGGTGAAGCCGGGCGAGGTGTCGCCCTTCAGCACCTTGTTCGGCCAGTTGATCTTCAGCTGCCCGTTGGTCGCCGTTGTGCCGTAGAGCACGTCAAGGGTCTTCTCGAGCTCCAGCCCGAAGCGCTGCGACAAGGCCAACGCCTCGGCATTCATCTGGCAGAGACCCACCGCGAGGAAGTTGTTCACCAGCTTCATCCTTGTCCCCGAGCCGACCGGCCCGCAATGGTGGATGGTGGTGCCCATCGCCTCCAGGAGCGGCTTCACCCGCCCGAAATCCGCATCCGAGCCGCCGACCATGAACAGCGACTCCCCGCGATCCGCGTGTTCCGCCAGCCTCCCCACCGGCGCATCGACGAAAGCGACGCCCTTCGCCGCCGCCTGCTTGGCCAGCGCATCGGTCGTCTCCGGGCTGACCGTGCTCATGTCCATGATCAGGCCGCCGGGCTTCACATGCGCCA
>JAYSFH010000763.1:0-2094 GCA_041913405.1 Dongia sp.
TGCGCGAGGCGACGCTGCTGCGCCTGACCGGCGGCCGCCTGCGCCCCGCGCATCGCGGCGATGTCGTGGCCTTCGCCGCGGCCCTGGCAACGCAAGGTGCGGGCGACTCCGGCAGCCTCGTCCTGCGCCGTGCCGGCGCCAAGGTGCCGGTCATCGTCCGGATCATGCCGCTGCGCCGGCCGAACCGCGCCGAGTGGTCGGGCCGCATCGCACTGATGGTGGAACTCCCGCCGCCGCCGCGCGGGCTCGACACCTGGGCCGCCGCCTTTCGCCTCTCCCCGGCGGAGACGCGGCTTTGGGCGGCCCTCACCGCCGGCCGGCGCCTGATCGAAATCGCCGACGAATCCGGCGTCAGCGTGAACACGCTGCGGGTCCAGCTGCGCACCTTGTTCCAGAAGACCGGCGTGCACCGCCAGGCGGACCTGCTGCGCCTCGCCCTCGAAGCTCCTGGCGGCGGGGAGGCTGCCGAAGAATGACCGGTTCCCCTTAGTCCGCGGAAAATAGGCATTTCTGCCTGATAATCCGCGGTTTACCGGTACCATTTCCGATCATTTTGCGTGACGCCGGTCACAGCGCGGCGATCTTCTCATCTTGCGAGACTAACCGTCTCGTCTCGGGGGCGACGGTTCTCCGGAAGCAGCAAGCTTCCTGAACAGGAGAGAACCATGGCTTTGCTCAAACTCAACCTCAACCTCGCCCAGCAGTTCGCCGACTTGACGCTGATGGGCTACTTCCGCAGCGACTACAGCCCCACCAAGACCGGTGGCGCTGGCGCCGACACGCTGCTCGGCGATGACCATTCCAACAAGAACGACAAGCTCTATGGCGGCGCCGGCGACGACGTGCTGCTCGGTGGCGAAGGCGATGATTGGCTGGAGGGCGGCGCGGGCAAGGACGTCCTCAACGGCGGCTCCGGCCATGACGTGGCGAGCTATATCAACTCGCCCGACGCCGTCCGCATTCACATGGGCACGTCCTTCCCCTACGACGCCGATCCGTCCAACCCGGTGGAGGGCGACAGTATCGGTGACACGTTCATCGAGATCGAGCAGGTCAACGGATCGCTCTACGACGATATGATCACCGGGGACGGTAATGCCAACGACCTCTACGGCTACAACGGCAATGACAAGCTGTTCGGCAGCGTCGGCGCGGACAATCTCTTCGGGATGGAGGGCAACGACTATCTCGAGGGCGGTCCCGGCGAAGACACGGTCGAAGGCGGTGCCGGCGATGACACCATCATGGGCGGCACCGGCAACGATCATATCTATGGCGGCGCTGGAAACGACACCCTCTATGGCGATGGCGAAAACGCCTACTGGAAGGGGGATGGCGATACCAACTATATCCACGGCGGCGACGGCAACGACACCATCATCGGCAGCCACCGGGTGGACTACCTCTGGGGCGAGGACGGCGTCGACAAGATCAAGGGCGGTGCCGGCACCGACTTCATCGACGGAGGCGACGGCGACGACGTCCTCGAAGGCGAGGAGGGCAACGACACCCTGATCGGCGGCGCCGACCAGGACGTCCTCTATGGCGGCGCCGGCAACGACTCGCTTGAAGGCGGTCAGGGCAACGACGTGCTGTTCGGCGGCGAGGGCGTCGACACCTATGCCTGGAGCACCGGCAACGACCAATACTATGGTGACGCCAAGGCGCTGCAGACCGCCGACATCTTCCAGTTCAGCGTCTGGGGCGATAACGGCGACGACCAGGTCCTGAACTTCGATCGCACCAACGATATCCTGGAGCTCAAGGGGTCGACCAAGGACTTCAACTATCTCACGGTCAACCACACCGCCGAGGGCTGGCTGCAGCTGGACTTCGCCGGTGGCGGCTCGGTCACCTTTGTCGGCAATGCCGATCTCGCGACCGTGACCAGCATGCCGCACCTCAACATCCTCGCCAACGTGAAGTACGACGACGGCATGGCCTGATCGGAACTTGAAGCGCTATGCGAAGGCCGGGCGGCGGGGCGTCAAACCCCCGCCGCCCTTGGCTTTTGGGGCAGCGCGGGGCCCCCGGCTCACTTGACCGGCATCCTATGAAAACCGGAATTTCCACTGGAATCCCTGAAATTCTCCG
>JAYSFH010000764.1:0-2090 GCA_041913405.1 Dongia sp.
TGGCGATCTCCAGCGCGCGCAGCGCCGCCGGCAGCGGCTGTTCCAGCTGGGTCACGAAGACCGCGGCGGACTTGATGAGGTCGGCGCGCGCCTCGATGTCGCGCTCGCTGATCGTGGTCGCCGCACCCGGGCAGACGATGATCGCGTTATTGCCGGTCGATTCCTCGATGAAAATATAGGCCGCACCGGTATAGTTGTCGTCCATCTGCGTCACCGCCGGGGTCACGCCGGCCGCCTTCCAGGTGGCGAGCGCCATGTCGGCGAAGGGATCCTTGCCGAGCTTGGTGATGAAGCTGACGTTGCCACCCACCTTGGCAGCGGCGACAGCCTGGTTCGAGCCCTTGCCGCCCGGCCCCAGCGCGAAGCTGGTGCCGAGGATGGTCTCGCCCATGCGCGGCGCCCGCGGCGCGCGATAGGCGGTGTCGGCGACGAAGACGCCGAGGATGACGATGGAGTCGGACATGTCGGACTAGTACTTCACGTCCGGCGAGATGACACCCTTGGTCAGGATGAAGCAGCCGTAGAAGCGGCGCTCGCCGGTCTGGATCACGGCATAGGCGCTCTTCGCCTTCTCATAGAAGGCGAAGCGCTCGATCCCGACCAGCGGCCAGGACTTGCCCTCGGCCTTGTCGATCGCCTTCTGCACTTCCTTCTGCACCGCCGGGACTTCCTTCGGCTTGCCGACGACTTCCATGCGGCCGGCGGCATCGTCGATGAACGTATCCAGCGGCATCAGCGACAGCACCGCCGCGGCGGCCTCGGCCGAGGTCGGCGCATCGATCCTGAGCAACTGGCCGAGCGTGGTCTGGCGCGCGATCGAATCCGACGGAAAGTTGGTGTCGGACAAAACCAGATAGTCGCCGTGGCCCATGGCGCGCAGCGCATAGAGCACGTCCGCATTCAAGAGCGGATGGATCCCCTTCAGCATCAGACGAAGACTCCCCTGTTTGATCTTTTAGACGCCCAGCTATCAGACGCGTTGACCGGACTGGCTGTCGAACAGATGCACCTGCTCGACCCGCGGGCGCAGGTGCACGGTCTGGCCGGGCGCGAATTGGTGGCGCTCGCGGAACAGCGCGACCACTTCCTCCTCGCCCATGCGCACGACCACCATGGTCTCCGAGCCGGTCGGCTCGACCACGGCGATCTTCGCCGGGAAGCCGTCATTGGCGAGTTCGAGATGCTCCGGGCGTATGCCGTAGACCACCGGCTGTCCATCGCTGACCGAATGCTTGCCCGCCACCGGCAGGCGCGTGCCGCCGACGTCGATCGAGCCGTCTCCCTTGGCCGCGCCTTTCAGGAAGTTCATCGCCGGCGAGCCGATGAAGCCGGCGACGAACAGGTTGCGCGGGCTGTCATAGAGCTCCAGCGGCGTCCCGATCTGCTCGATGATGCCGTCATGCATGACCACGATCCGGTCGGCCATGGTCATGGCCTCGATCTGGTCGTGGGTCACGAAGATGGTGGTGGTCTTCAGCCGCTGGTGAAGTTCCTTGATCTCCGTGCGCATCTGCACCCGCAGCTTGGCATCGAGGTTGGAGAGCGGCTCGTCGAACAGGAACACTTGAGGATCGCGCACGATGGCGCGACCCATGGCGACGCGCTGGCGCTGGCCGCCGGAGAGCTGGCGCGGATAGCGCGCGAGATAAGGCTTCAGGCCGAGGATCTCGGCCGCCTTTTGCACCCGGTCATCGACCGTCTTCTGGTCGGTCTTCCGGAGCTTCAGCGCGAAGGCCATATTGTCGGCGACTGTCATATGCGGATAGAGCGCATAATTCTGGAACACCATCGCGATGTCGCGCTGCGCCGGCGGCAGGTGATTGACCACCCGCTCGCCGATCTGGATCGTGCCGGCGCTGATGGTCTCGAGGCCGGCGATCATCCTGAGCAGCGTGGACTTGCCGCAGCCCGAGGGGCCGACCAGCACGACGAACTCGCCGTCGGCGATGTCGAGGTCCACGCCGTGGATCACATCGACGGCGCCGAAGGTCTTGCGCACGTCTCGGATGGTTACCTGGGCCATTCTCGCTCCCCATACGCTATCGATTGATTTGAAACCTGAACTACCCGACCGCTGGGCTGAAGTCTAT
>JAYSFH010000765.1:0-2087 GCA_041913405.1 Dongia sp.
ACTCCGTCGCCCTTGGGCTGCGCGGCGAGCAGCATCTGGGTATAGGGATGCTCCGGATGGGCGAACAGCGCCTCGGGCGTCTTGGCCTCGACGATCTTGCCCTTCTGCATCACCGCAACCTGGTCGGCGAATTTCTTCACGATGCCGAGGTCGTGGGTGATCAGCAGGATCGCCATGCCGAGCTTGGCCTGCAGCTCGCGCAGCAGTTTGAGGATCTGCGCCTGCACCGTCACGTCGAGCGCCGTGGTCGGCTCGTCGGCGATCAGCAGGTCGGGATCGTTCGCCAAGGCCATGGCGATCATCACGCGCTGCCGCTGCCCGCCGGAAAGCTCGTGCGGGAAAGCGCGCAGGCGCTGCTCCGGGTTGTTGATGCCGACCAGCTTCAGCAGCTCCAGGGCCCGCTCGCGCGCGACCGTTCGCGGGACGTTGCGGTGCAGGATCATGGCCTCAGTGATCTGCCGCTCGACCCGGTGGAGCGGGTTGAGGGATGTCATCGGCTCCTGGAAGATCATCGAGATCTTCGCGCCGCGGATCTTGCGCAGGGTCTCATCCGGCGCGCCCACCATCTCCTGGCCGTTGAACTTGATGCTGCCCGAGGGATGGCTGGCGAGCGGATAGGGGAGAAGCTGCAACACCGAGAGCGCGGTCACCGACTTGCCGGAGCCAGACTCGCCGACCAGGGCGAAGGTCTCGCCTTTGCGGACGCTGAAGCTCACGCGATCCACCGCCAGCTGGCCGTTGAAGGCGACGGAGAGGTCCTTCACTTCCAGCAACACCGGTGCGTCGCTCACTTCATCACCTTCCGGGGATCGAAGGCGTCGCGGATCGCCTCGCCGATGAAGATCAGCAGGATCAACATAGTGCCGGTGACGACGAAGCCGGTAATGCCGAGCCAGGGCGCCTGCAGGTTGTTCTTGCCCTGGTTCAGCATCTCGCCCAGAGACGGCGAGCCCGGCGGCAGGCCGAGTCCGAGGAAGTCCAGCGAGGTCAGCACCGTCACCGAGCCGCTGAGCGTAAAGGGCAGGAATGTGAGCGTCGTGACCATGGCGTTCGGCAGGATGTGCTTGGTCATCACCCGCCAGTCGCTCATGCCGAGCGCCTTGGCGGCGCGAACGTATTCGAGGTTGCGCACCCGCAGGAACTCGGCGCGCACCACGCCGACCGGCCAGGTCCAGCTGAAGATCAGCAGGATGACGAAGAGCGAGATGATGCTGGGCGGAAAGATCGCCGCCAGGATCAGCAGGATATAGAGCGTCGGCAGGCTGCCGAAAACTTCCAGGAAGCGCTGGAACAGGAGGTCGGTCCAGCCGCCGAAATAGCCCTGGATTGCGCCCGCCAGCACGCCGATCACCGTCGTGCAGATGGTGAGTGCCACGCCGAACAGCACCGAGATGCGGAAGCCGTAGATCGCGCGGGCCATCACGTCGCGCGCCTGGTCGTCGGTGCCGAGCCAGTTGATCCCGTCGGGCGGGCTCGGCGCCGGGCCGGGCAGGTCGGTGATGGTGGTGTCGTAGCTGAACGGGATCGGCGGCCAGACCATCCAGCCGTCGGCCTCGATCTTCTGGCGCACGTAGTTGCTGCGGTAGTTGGCCTCGGTCACGAAGCTGCCGCCGAAGGTCGTCTCCGGATAGGTCTTGAAGGCCGGGAAGTAGAGCGAGCCCTGGTAGCTGACGACGATCGGCTTGTCGTTGGCGATCACTTCCGCAAACAGGCTGACGATCAGCAGCGCCAGAAAGAGGAAGAGCGAATAGGTGCCGCGCTGGTTGCGGCGGAAATTCTCGATCCGCCGCGCGGTCAGCTGCGAGATCCGAAAACCGAGGAACTTGTGCTCCTCGCCGGCCATGGGTTTGTTCGCAGGCGCAACCGCCGTCATGTCTCGCGCGCCTCGAAGTCGATCCGGGGATCGATCAGCATATAGGTGATGTCGCCGACCAGCTGGATCACCAGGCCGAGCAGGCCGAAGGCATAGAGCGTCGCGAACACGACCTGGTAGTCGCGGTTGATGGCGGCCTCGTAGCCCAGTAGGCCGAGGCCATCCAGCGAGAAGATGATCTCGATCAGCAGCGCCCCGGTGAAGATGATGCCGA
>JAYSFH010000766.1:0-1639 GCA_041913405.1 Dongia sp.
GCCACCGCCAGCGCCACCGTGGCCGCCAGCGAGAGGAAGAAGCCCATCTCGATCGCCCGGTTGTGGATCCGCATCCCCTCTTCCGGGTTCGGCCCGCGAAGTGCGCGGGTCAGGGACGGGAGCAGCACCACGCCGATCGCCGAGCCGATCAGGGCGAGGGGCAACTGATAGAGCCGGTCCGAATAGTAGAGATAGCCGACCGCCTGGGGCTGCAGGGTCGCGAGGATGGTGGCGACGGTGAGGTTGATCTGGTTGACCCCGCCGCCGATCAGGCCCGGCACCATCAGCACCAGCATGCGCTTCACGTCGGGGCCGAAGCGCGGAATCGGGAGATAGAGGTTCATCCCCGCCCGCCTGCAGGAGATCGCCAGCCAGAGGAACTGGAACACGCCCGCGACCGTGACGGCGATGCTCAGCACCTCGCCCGCATGCCCGGTAAAGGGCACCACGCCGAACAGCACGCCGATCATCACCACGTTGAGCAGGATCGGCGCCGCCGCCGCATTGGCGAACTTGCCGAAGGCGTTCAGGATCCCGCCCTGCAGCGCCCCCAGCGACATGAAGATGAGATAGGGGAAGGTGATCTGCGTGAACAGCACCGCGAGCTGGAACTTCTCCGGATATTCGTCGAAGCCCGGCGCGAAGACATGGATCAGCCAGGGCATGGTCAGCTCGGCGACCATGGTCACCAGCAGCAGCACCATCAGCAGAACGCTCAGCACATGCTCGGCGAAGCGCTTGGCCGCCGCCACGCCGCCCTCCTCGAGCTGCCGGGCGAACATCGGCACGAAGGCCGAGTTGAAGGCGCCCTCGGCGAAGAGCTGGCGGAAGAGATTGGGCAGCCGCATCGCCACGAAGAAGGCCTCGGCGACCGGGCTTGTCCCCAGGAGACGGGCGATCAGCACCTCGCGCAGGAAGCCCAATGCGCGGCTGGCCAGGGTCAGGCCGCCGACCGTGGCGACGGATTTAAGGGAAAACATCGAGAATCGGCTGTCTCTTCACGTGAACGTGGCCTCGTAACAGCCGATTTTGGCGGCCGCAAGGCGCGCATGATCTTGACGATTCGGGGAGGTTACATTTATACTCTATAGAATTACTAGAGAATATCGAGATGCTCTCCCAAAAAGCCAAGTATGCCATGCGCGCCCTGCTCTATTTGGCCCAGGCGCAACCGGAAAATCCCGTCTTCATCTCGGAAATCGCCGACCAGCAGTCGGTCCCGAAGAAGTTCCTGGAGCTGATCCTCCTGGATTTGAAGCGCCATGGCCTGGTGCATTCCTATCGCGGCAAGAAGGGTGGCTATGCCCTCGCCAAGTCCCCGGACAAGATCTACTTCGGCCAGGTGATCCGGATCATCGACGGACCGCTGGCCCAGCTCCCCTGCGCCAGCCGCACCGCCTATCGCCGCTGCGACGACTGCGAGAACGAGCAGACCTGCGAAATCCGCCGGGTTATGCTGCAAGTCCGTGATTCGACTGCAAGAATCCTCGACAACACCAGCCTGGCCGACGTCATGGTCAAGGGCAGCGCGGAACTTGTCGAAGGCGCCGGCATATGATTATCTCTGACCGGTCCCGCTAATACTACTCATTTACTAGAGTTAATGTAATTTGTCGGCTGGAGGCCGGAGCCGGATGAC
>JAYSFH010000766.1:1649-2085 GCA_041913405.1 Dongia sp.
CTGGAAAAGACCCAGTGTGTTGCCGGGCTTCAACCTGACGCTCGGCTACAGCCTGGTCTATCTCAGCATCATCGTGCTGCTGCCCCTGGCGGCTTTGCTGCTGCGCCCGACCGAGCTCGGCTTGGACGGATTCTGGAAGGCGGTTACGGCACCGCGGGTCATCGCCTCGCTGAAGCTCTCCTTCGGCGCCTCTGCGATCGCCGCCCTGGTCAACTGCGCCTTCGGCCTGATCGTCGCCTGGGTGCTGGCGCGCTACGACTTTCCGCTGAAGCGGCTGGTCGATGCCCTGGTCGATCTGCCCTTCGCGCTGCCGACCGCCGTCGCCGGCATTGCGCTCACCTCGCTCTATGCGCCGAACGGCTGGATCGGCGCCTGGCTGGCGCCGCTCGGCATCAAGGTCGCGTTCACGCCGATCGGCATCGTCATCGCGCTGATC
>JAYSFH010000767.1:0-2085 GCA_041913405.1 Dongia sp.
CTGGACCGGCAGGGCCACGACCGAGCCGTTCTCTTCCTTCACATGGCGGATCTCGCCCGAGACCCGACCCAGCACGCCGGGACGAAGCTCGGTCACCTGCAGGCGCTCGGGCCGCTTCTCGGTCGGCATGACGAAGCCGTAGGGAGTGGCGGGCACGAAGCCGAATCTCTTGTAGTAGTCATAGTCGCCGACCAGCAGCACGAGCTCGTAGCCCATCTCGGCGGCGATCTCCAAGGTGCGGAAGGTGAGCGCCCGGCCGATGCCCTTGCCGGCCAGCTGCGGCGTGATCGCCAGCGGGCCCAGCAGAAGCGCGGGATGGCCGGTCTCGCCGACCTGGATCGGCCAGTAGCGGATCGAGCCCACCAGCTTCTTATTGTGGTCGAACGCCGCCCAGCTCAAGGCGGCCACCGGGGCGACGCCCTGGCGGAACAGATAGGAGGCCTTCTCGCGTCGTTCCGCGCCAAACACCCGGTCGAGCAGCAGCTCGACGCGCGGGGCCAGCGCGGCGGATTCAGGTTTGATGGTGAACTGGGCTTCGGTGGTGTTCATCGCAGGATCCTCTGGTTTGAAGCGGTGATCGGACCGGGCTTTGGAGCCGGTGCGCCGCTGTGGGATCTCCCACAGTCATGCGCGCACCCGACTTCGCGGCCCGTAGCAACGGGCGCCTGATATCGTCGTCGGAGGCGCAGACTGGACAACCTTGTAGCCTTTCGGCTGTTGGCAATGCTTGCGTATATAGCGAGAAAGCTTGCCGGGTCAAGAAGGTATCCGACTTTCCTCACGAATTCTTGCGCTCGGGCGCGAAGCGCAAGTTGTGGGCCGCGGCGCAGAAAAGAAAACGGGCGGGGTTGTCGCCAACCCCGCCCGCGGGAGCATCCTTCGCGCTACAGCGTGAAGTAGGCGTTGGCCAGGAACAGGACCACGGCGCCGGCGATCAGCGTCGCGTAAGGCAGGAAGCCCGCCTTCTTTTCGCCGAGCCCATGCTCGTCCCTCACGCCGAGATCCTCCAGCATCCGTTTCGGGAACTTGCCGCCGTCCTGCACATAGTGCCGGAAGCAGAAGACCGGGATGATCAAGGCCGCGGTGATCAGGCCGGCCCAGAGGGCATAGGGATTCCAGACCTTCGCACCGGCACCCATGAAAATGACGTTGACGAAGGAGAGGATGGTGCCCGCCGCCAGGATGATGGTCGGCGCCTTATAGGGGCGCTTCACGTGACCCGCATCCATGCGGTGGATCCAGCCGGCGTTCAGGTTCAGGAAGTTGAAGATGATGTAGCCGCAGTTGCTGACTGCCAGGATGAAGTAGTAGGCGGTGGCATCCGAGGCCGCGAAGGTGAGCAGGATCAGGTTGAAGGTGAGATCCGTCCACATCGCGTTGATCGGTGCGCCGTTGTGGTTGACGCCCGAGAGGTACTTCGGCAGCCAACCGTCCACCGAGCCCTGGTAGAGCGTGCGGGACGAGCCGGCCATGGCGGTGATGATGATCAGGATCAGCGAGGCGATCATCAGCAGGACCATGATGTTGTGGATCGCGGCACTCGCTCCGCCGCCGACCATGTTGGCCATGGCGGAGGCGACGCCGGTGCCGGCCACGATGCCGCCATCCAGCATGCCAGTCAGGCCCAGGTAGCCCTGGAAGGTGATCGGCACCAGGATGAACAGCACCAGGCAGAGCAGGCCGGAATAGAAGATGGCCTTGAAGGTGTCGGTCTCGGGATTCTTGAACTCGCTGGTGTAGCAGACCGCGGTCTCGAAGCCGTAGGTCGACCAGGCCGCGATGAACATGCCGCCCAGGACCAGGGTCCAGCCGGCCACGTTCCAGGTACCCGGCTCGGGGGCATAGGGTGCGGCCAGCGGCACGAAGGGCGAGAAGTTCGCCGCGTTGAAGTTGCCGTTGAAGAACGGCGCCACGCCGACGATCAGCAGGGTGATCACGATGATCAGCCCGACCACGGTCTGCACCTTGGCGGTGCCGAGAATGCCGCGGTGCTGAATGGCGAAGGCGATCAGCATCAGGATCGCGCCGATGATGAAGGTGGCGCCGATCGAGATGTCAACGAGGCCCGGGATGCTGAAGCTGAAC
>JAYSFH010000768.1:0-2084 GCA_041913405.1 Dongia sp.
CCGTCCTGCGCAACGCCGCGATCGGCACCGCCGTCGACCCGGTGATGCTGGAGGTCTTCAACAACCTGTTCATGGCGATCGCCGAGCAGATGGGCTCAACCCTGGAGAAGACCAGCCATTCGGTGAACATCAAGGAGCGGTTGGACTTCTCCTGCGCGCTGTTCGACCAGCAGGGCCGCCTGATCGCCAATGCACCGCACATGCCGGTGCATCTGGGCTCGATGGGCGAGAGCGTCGAGACCGTGATCGCCGCCAATCCGGCGATGAAGCCGGGCGACGTCTATGTGCTGAACGCGCCCTATAACGGCGGCACCCACCTCCCCGACATCACGGTGGTGACGCCGGTCTTCGACGAGGCCGGTGCCGACATCCTGTTCTATGTGGCATCCCGCGGCCATCACGCCGATATCGGCGGCATGACGCCGGGCTCCATGCCGCCCGACAGCCACTCGGTCGAGGAGGAAGGCGTCCTCATCGACAATGTGAAGATGGTGGACCAGGGCACCTTCCGCGAGAAGGCGATGCGCGAACTGCTCGGCTCCGGCAGATACCCGGCGCGCAATCCGGACCAGAATATCGCCGATCTCGCCGCCCAGGTCGCCGCCAACGAGAAAGGCGTCCAGGAGCTGCGGCGCATGGTCAAGGATTTCGGCCTCGACGTGGTCCATGCCTACATGAACCACGTCCGCGCCAATGCCGCCGAGCAGGTGCGTCGCGTGATCGACCGGCTGAAGGACGGCGCCTTCACCTATGAGATGGATGACGGCGCGAAGATCGCCGCCGCCGTCACCGTCGATCGCGAGGCGCGACGCGCGCGCGTCGACTTCACCGGGACCAGCCCGCAGCTCGGCAACAACTTCAACGCCCCTTCCGCCGTCGCCAAAGCCGCGGTGCTCTATGTCTTCCGCACGCTGATCGACGACGAGATCCCGATGAATGCCGGCTGCCTGGAGCCGCTGGACATCGTGATCCCGGAAGGCTCGATGCTGAAGCCGAAATACCCGGCCGCGGTGGTCAGCGGCAATGTCGAGACCTCGCAATGCATCACCGATGCGCTCTATGGCGCGATGGGCGTCATGGCGGCGGCGCAAGGCACGATGAACAACTTCACCTTCGGCAACGACCGCTACCAGTATTATGAGACCGTCTCGGGCGGCTCCGGGGCCGGGCCGGATTTCGACGGTACCGACGCGGTCCAGACCCATATGACCAATTCCCGCCTGACCGATCCGGAAGTGCTGGAATGGCGCTTCCCGGTCCTGCTGGAAGAGTTCCGCATCCGCAAAGGCAGCGGCGGCAAGGGCAAGCATCGGGGCGGCGACGGCGTCTTGCGGCGGGTCCGCTTCCTGGAGGCGATGACCGCCGCCATCCTGTCCGGCCACCGGGTCATTCCACCCTACGGCATGGCCGGCGGAGCGCCGGGAGCCTTGGGACGAAACCGCGTCGAACGCCAGGATGGCGCGGTGCAGGAACTGCAAGGCACCGACAAGGCGGAGATGCAGCCCGGCGACGTCTTCGTCATCGAGACACCCGGCGGCGGCGGCTACGGCGCGGCGGGGTAGGCGTCGGCGGCTCGCTGGTTCGGAACGCGCGATCCGACAATAAGTCGGCGGTCATCCAGCCGCATCCACCTGGCGCTCTATTCCACCGTATGCAAGCTCCAGAGACTCAATGGGCACGCGGCTGTCGGTCGCCGGGAACATCTCCACAGTCCACTTCACCGGATAGGATCTCGTGATCAACCAGGTCGCCAACGGCGACCCGTTGGTGTCGCGCAAGCTGATAGCGACATCCTTCGGCTCGACCGGGCGCGCGAGTCCGTCTTCGAGCGTGTTCTTGCACCATTCGAGGAGTGGCGATGCGGCAAGAATCAAACCGCGCTTGAGCACGATGTTGCTGTGTCTCGGGCTTCCGGGAAGCTTGTGGATGAACCGGTTCTCGCCCGCCGTGTGGAGCGGCATCTCCGTCGACTCATGCATGAGGCCGCTGACTTCCGCGAAATCGCCTTCCGAAACCTGGGGCGTGCCGGGAAAAGACACGGAAAACAGAAAAGCAGCGGGCGGATGTTGATCTGACATCGGATC
>JAYSFH010000769.1:0-2076 GCA_041913405.1 Dongia sp.
CTTCCGGGACGGGCTGTGGCCGAAGCGGGTAGCGTGGACTTCGCCTCCGCCGAGTATGCCGCGCGTTCGCCGCTCGCCGACCGGCTGTTCAAGATCGAGGGCGTCGAGCGCGTCTTCTTCGGCCTTGATTTCGTCACCATCACCAAATCCGACCGCAAGGATTGGTCGGTGCTGAAGCCGGCTTTGCTCGGCGTCATCATGGAGCATTTCGTCTCCGGCCAGCCGGTGTTGCTCGATGATGGTGCCTCGGCCGCCGGCGGCGACGAGGAAGACGACGAGATCGTGGCGCAGATCAAGGATCTGCTTGAGACCCGGGTGCGTCCCGCGGTCGCGCAGGACGGCGGCGACATCATATTCGATTCCTTCAAAGACGGCGTCGTTTATCTGCATATGCAGGGATCGTGCTCCGGCTGCCCGAGCTCGACCGCGACCCTGAAGATGGGCATCGAGAACATGCTCCGCCACTACGTGCCGGAAGTCGTCGAGGTGCGGCCGGTCTGAGCCGGTCGCACGATGCCCGACACCACCAGCCCGCTCGGCCTTCAAGAACCACTCGACGCCCGCGCTTTCGCGCAGCTCTTCGACGAGGCGCACACCACCCGGCGCTGGTCCGAGCGGCCGGTGCCGGACGATTTGCTGCGCCGGGCCTATGACCTCGCGAAGATGGGTCCGACCAGCGGCAACTGCCAGCCGCTGCGGATCGCCTTCGTGCGCTCGCCCGAAGCCAAGGAGAAGCTGAAGCCCTGCCTCTCCCGCGGCAATGTCGAGCAGACCATGGCGGCGCCCGCGACCGCGATTGTCGCCTGGGATACCGAGTTCATCGAGCATATGCCACGACTCTACCCGCGCGAGGATGCGCGGTCCTGGTGGGCCGGCAAGCCTGAAGCGATAAAGTATAACGGCGAGCTGAACGGCGACCTACAGGCCGGCTATTTCATCCTCGCCGCGCGCAGCCTGGGCCTTGCCTGCGGGCCGATGGGTGGCTTCGACCGCGCGAAGGTCGACCAGGCCTTCTTCGAGGCGAGCGAATGGGGCAAGACCTGGCGCTCGCGCTTCCTCTGCAATCTCGGCTATCCCGGCGAAGGCGGCACCCGCCCGCGCGACCCGCGCTTCGACTTCGACGAAGCCTGCAAGATCCTCTGAGCGAGGTCTACATCAACGGCTGCGGCAGGGTCGCCTGGTCGACCAGCGGATAGTCGCGCGCCTGGAACAACTGGTAGTGCCACCACTCGTTCCTGTAGAAGTCCCAGCCCGCCGCCGACATGATCCCCATCAGCGTGAAACGGTTCTGCTGTGCCGCGACCGAGACATCGGTCCGCGCATGGTGCGAGATCGGCCGCATCTCGTCGAAGCCGGTCCCCATGTCGAGCTCCTGGCCCGCGCCGTCGATCAGGGTGAGATCGACCGCGACGCCCCGGCTGTGCGGCGAGCCCTTGCGCGGATTGGCGACGAATTCCTCGCTGGGGAAGGCTTCCCAGAGCTTCCACTGCGCTTCCGACGGACGGTAGGCGTCGAAGATCTTGAACCGGAGGCCGAGCGGCGCCGCCAGCGCCACGGCGGCCTTCATCTTCTCCGCGGCATGCATATGGAGATAGCAGGCGGCCCTGGCATAGATCGGCTTGCCCGTGATGTTGTCCGGCGTGGCATAGGCGAGGGCGATTTCGACATCGAAATCCTTCGCCGTGATCTCTACCATCGACATGATGCAGTCCGACTCGTTCCAAATTTGCAGCCATGACTAACAGAACCGACCTCGCCGGCAAAGCCCGGCCGATCCTGGCGATCGAAACCGGCGGCCGGGCCTGCTCGGTCGCGATCTTCACCAGCCTCGGGGATCTGCCGGTCTTCCTGCACGAGCAGACCGATCACGGCCATGCCACGATGCTGATGCCGATGATCGAGCAGGCCATGGCGAAAGCGGGTTGCGCCTATGCGGACCTGGCGCGTATCGCCGTGTCCGTGGGGCCGGGGAGCTTCACCGGCATCCGCGTCGGGCTGGCGGCGGCGCTGGGGCTCTCGCTCGCTTCCGGCATTCCGGTGGTCGGCATTTCGAGCTTCCTGACCGTCGCCGATGTC
>JAYSFH010000770.1:0-2073 GCA_041913405.1 Dongia sp.
CCGGGCGGATTGCTCGCGGGCCTATGCGCGCTGCGCCTATCCGCTCTACCAGCGTCCGCATGTCGAGCGCGGCATCGCCATGGCGCTGAAGGCCTGCGGGCTCAATGCCACCGGCCGCTTGAGCCGCTGGCTCGCCAACGCCGCCTGCGGCTTCCTGCGCTATCACGCCAAGCGTCTCAACGCGGCCGGCTAAGCACTTCTGGCTACCCTCACTCGGTCGTCATCCCCGCGCTAGGCGCGGGGATCCACGCCTTGGATGCCGCACGACGCAAAGGCGTGGATGCCCGGACCAAATCCGGGCATGACGGCGGAGTAAGCTGCAGCTGGTGAGCGACGCTCGCCAGACCGCCGCTATTTCCGCTCCAGCATATCCAGATAGGTCATCACCGCGGCCTGGCTGCGCGACTGCGTCTGGCGCTTGAACAGCACCGCGACCATCAGGGCCGTGGTGCCGATGAAGGCGTAGGGGTGGACGAACCAGGCGAGCCAGGCGACCGCGAAATAGAAGGCGCGGATCCCGCCGTTGAAGCTGGTCAGCGCCAGCGACAGCATGCGCGAGGCATGCTCGGCGAAGCGGTCGACCTCGGTTTCGGTCGGGTGCGATTCATGGCCCGGCGCGGCGCCGATCAGCGCACAGAGGAAGTTGTACTGCCGGAGCGCCCAGGTGAACTTGTAGAAGGCGATCACGAACATCCCGATCAGGCCGATGATCTTCATCTGGAAGACGAACTCGGTCGTGGTCTGCGCGAAGCTCAATGATTCCAGCACCCGGAAGGCGCTGCCCGAGCCGCCGAGCGTGCCGACCAGGCCGGCGATCACGATCATCGAGGTCGAGGCGAAGAAGGCGAGCGAGTTGACCGTATGGCCAGTCAGGATCACGTCGATCACGCGCTCCTCGCGGCGCACCATCTGCTTCATCCACTGCTTGCGGACGCGGTGCATCGCCATGTTGAGATTGCGCGGGCTGCCGCTGAGCGGCGTGCCGGCGGGCGGCAGGGTGTCGGCGAAATAGCCGTAGGCATGCCAGGCGATGATCAGGAAGCCGAGGGCCACCCAGTCCGCGATCTGGAAATCGGCCAGCATGGGGCGGTGATCAGCGCAGCCGGTTGCGGAAACGCTGGGCGAAGCTGCGCTCGAAGAAGTCGTAGATCACAGGACTCATTTCCTCGAAACGCAGGGCGATGGTCTTGTTCTTCGGATCGACGCGCACCACCCTCGTGGCGATCTTCAACACATAATCGCCGGTCGTATCCTTGATCTTGATGTCGAGGTCGATCAGCTCCTCGGGGTTGTGCTTGCCCTCATAACCGGAGATCAGCAGCCCGCCCAGGGACCAATTGAGCGTATCGCAGACCAGCCCGTCGAGCCGGATGGTGAAGACCGGCAGGGGCAGGCGCTTGTCGCGCCGGTTCTCCCGGTTGCCGACCTTGCGGTAGCTCATGGTGAAAGACGACATCGACGGCTTTGCCTCCCGGTGGGCATCTTGGCCCGGAATCCTTAATGACATCCTATCTGAGTCGACCCCGCCTGTCTCCAAACCCTTCGGATTCGGGGCTTCCGGGGGCTTAGCTCAGAATGTGGAGGCCAGGACCGCGCCCTTGGTGTCGAGCACGGTGCTGGTCGGCCAGATCGCAACCCAGCGGTCGCGGGCGACACCGCGGTAATAGGGCAGGGCCGGCAGGTCCAGGGCGCTGCCGTCGAAGCGGGTGACGATGGCGCCGCGCGGATGCGCCTTGGCCCAGTCCAGCGCCTCGCTTTCGGTCATCAGCACCTTCGGCGCCGTGGTCAGCCGGCCGTAGAAGTCATATTCGCCGCGATAGGGGCCATAGACCGCGATCTCCTGCCCGGCATCCTGCAGCTCGCGCATCTTCGAGCCGATCGGCTTCAAATCGAAGAAGGCACCGAGGCTGTTCGGGAACTCGATATTGGCGCAGGTGATCAGCAGCACCGGCACGCAGGCCACTTGCAGCGTGCGCGAGAGCTGCTGCGAGGGCGACATCTGCGCCAGGATATAGCCGCCGAAGAACAGCAGGATCCCGGAAGCGAGACCGCTGCCGCCGAGCCAGATCGGCA
>JAYSFH010000771.1:0-2062 GCA_041913405.1 Dongia sp.
CATTGCCGGGCACAGCGGACGAATGTCCGCATTCGCGGACGGGGCCGGCAATCTCGTGCCGATTGGACCAGATGCCCGGGTCCCGTCCGCGCATGCGGACTTCGTCCGCGGGGCCCGGGCATGACGATTCCAATTGAGCCGGCGCTGTTTTAGGCTCGCGCAGCTTCCTTCAGGAGATCGCCCGCATGGACCCGCGTTTCGACGAAATGACCGCCGTCCTCAAAGACTATTTCGACGGCCTCTATAACAGCGACACCAAGACCTTGAGCCGCGTCTTCCATCCGGAAGCGCATTACTTCTGCGCCACCGACGGCAAGCTGCTGCATCTGGACATGGGCGAGTATTTCCCGGTGGTGGACAAGCGCCCGTCACCGGCGAGCAAGGGCGAGCCGCGCGCCGATCGCATCATCTCGATCGAGTTCGCCGGGCCGGTCACCTGCTTCGCGCGCGTGGAATGTGCGGTACGGCCGCGCTTCTTCACCGATCTGCTGACCTTCGTGAAGCTCAACGGCCGCTGGCAGATCGTCGCGAAGGTGTTCCACTACGACTTGAGGGAGTGAACATCATCCGTCATGCCCGGGCTTGACCCGGGCATCTGTCTCCAGTCGGCACGAGATTGCCGGGGCAAGCCCGGCAATGACGTTACTTATTTGGATCCGGCATCAGCGCGTGCGGGTGTTTCCAGCGCGGCAGCGCCGCGATGCGCGCGGCCCAGGCTTCGACGTTGGGAAATTCCTTGGCGCGGTCGATGCCGGTCGGCTCGGTGTAGAAGACGTAGCCGGCCAGTGAGAAATCCGCGATGGTGGGCTGAGCGCCGAGCAGGAATTGGCGCCCTGCCAGGTGCTTGTCGACGATGCCGTAGGCGCCGCGCGCCCGCGTCCGCAGAAACTCGGTGACCGGCGTCTCGCCGGTCTTCTGCAGGCCGAACAGGAAGCGCAAAGTCGCGAAGTAGCTGGTGAACTTGTGATTGTCGAACAGGGTCCAGCGCAGGATCTCGCGCCGCTCCGCGTCGTTGCGCGGGCCGAACTTGCCGGTCACCCCGGCCAGGTAATCGAGGATCACGCCGCTCTGGGTGAGACGCAGGCCCTTGTGCTCCAGGACCGGTGCCTCGCCCATCTCGTTCACGTCGCCGCGGAAGGCTTCGCCGCGGGTCTGGCCGTTGAAGAAATCGACCCAGACCGGCTGCCAGTCGCAGCCGCAGAGCTCCAGCATCAGAGCGGCCTTGTAGGCGTTGCCGGATTCCTTGAAGCAGTGCAGCCGATATTCCGCCATGATTCCCCCGATGGTTTTGACGACCGATCCTAGCGTCAGAGCCGCTAGGCGGTGAAGGTCGAAAGCGCGATCGGGTCGTCGAACGGAATCGGCAACGCTCCGCCGACACCGTCCGGGAGGCGCGACAGCAGCACACCGAGGATGAGCGCCGCGGCGATCGCCAGCACGACCGCGCCGGCGGTACGGCGCAGCGCAGACATGCGGACGGAGATGCGCTCCGCCATCAGGGAGTCGCTGGAGCGGTAGGGAATGTTGACCATGATGGCCTCCTCTATATGCGAGTCCAACTCGCCTCTGGATCTGCATGTAGCGGCGTATGTTAGGCATTACGAACGAGAAATTTTGACCCGATCTGTCAGTTTGGCTAACATATAGAAATGTCGGTCCGAACCTTGCCCCTCGCCGCCCTGCGCGCCTTCGAAGCGGCGGCGCGCCATGTCAGCTATTCGCGCGCGGCCGAGGAGCTGAACCTCACCCACGGCGCAATCAGCTTCCAAATGCGGGTCTTGAAAGAGGCGCTCGGCGTCGACCTCTTCAAGCGCTCCGGCCGGCGCATGGTGCTGACAGCGGAAGGCCAGCGGCTGTTCGGCTATGTGCGCGAGGGCTTCGCCCGGCTCGAGCAGGGCATGGCGGACGTGCGCAGTGCGTCGCGCGGCCAGGTGCTGACGGTGAGCGTGCATCCGGGCCTCGCCGCCTATTGGCTGATCCCGCGGCTCGGCGATTTCCAGCGCAAACATCCCGAGATCGACGTGAGCCTGCTGCCGACCATCACCCTGGGCGATTTCTCCCG
>JAYSFH010000772.1:0-2061 GCA_041913405.1 Dongia sp.
CGCTGGCCACGGGGTGCAGGTGGACGGCAAGAACTTCCTAATCCCATCGGGCGCCGCAATTCAGAGTCAGGCCGATGTCGAGATGGAGGCGGTCGACGCCAACTGGGTGCTGAAGCAGATGGAATTTGCCGGCAACCGGATGAACATCATCATCCTCGATGCCTGCCGCAACAACCCGCTGCCGCCGGGCACCCGCTCGCTGGAGAACGGGCTCGCCCGCATGGATGCCCCGACCGGCAGCTTCATCGCCTATTCGACCGCGCCGGGCGCGGTGGCGCTCGACGGCGCCGGCAGCAACAGCCCCTATTCGCAGGCGCTCGCCGCCGCGATCGAGAGCCAGCAGCTGCCGCTGGAGTTGCTGTTCCGCCAGGTGCGGGTCGCGGTCATGAACGAGACCGCCAGCAAGCAGGTCCCCTGGGACTCCTCGTCGCTCACCGGCGAGTTCTACTTCAAGGCGCCGGGCGATGGATCGGCCGCCGCCGCCATGCCAGCGCCATCGGCGCCCACCCAGACCGCCGCGGTCGCGCCTGCGCAGCCTCCGGTCACCCGGAGTCAGGCCCTGGCCCTGCCCGCCCCGCCCGGTCAGCCTTTCACCGACTGCGCCGATTGCCCGGAGATGGTGGTGGTGCCGGCGGGCCGCTTCCAGCTCGGCTCCGCGGCTTCCGACGGGAACCATCGCGAGAACGAAGGGCCGCAGACCGAGGTGACAATCGCGCTGCCCTTCGCGCTGATGACGACCGAGGTGACGCGCGACGACTACGCCGCCTTCGTGCTGCAGACCCGGCGCGAGAGCGAGAAGGGCTGCTTCATCGCCGATGGCGGCGACGGCATCAGCGATCCCAATGCCGATTTCATGCGGGCCGGCATCGAGCAGAGCGGGCGGCATCCCGCAGTCTGCGTCAGCTGGACCGATGCGCAGGACTACGCGGCCTGGCTCAGCCAGAAGACCGGGCAGCTTTATCGCCTGCCGAGCGAGCAGGAGTTCGAATATGCCGCGCGCGCGGGGCGGAACGGCAGCTGGCCCTGGGGCGAGGAGCCTTTCGCCAAGAACGGCTGCCGCACCGCCAATGTCTTCGACGCCAGCGGCCAGGCGAAGTATCCGACCGTCGAGGACGGGCTGCCCTGCGATGACGGATTCGCGCAGACCGCGCCGGTCGATGCCCTGGCGGCCAATGCCTTCGGCCTGAAGGGCATGATCGGCAACGTCTGGGAATGGGTCGCGGACTGCTATCACCCGACCTATGCCGGAGCGCCCAGTGACGGCAGCGCCTGGATCGAGGACGGCTGCAGCGAACGCGGCATCCGCGGCAGCGGCTATCTCAACAACGCCTGGCAGAGCCGCTTCGCCATGCGCGACAAGGGCGGCCCGAACAGCCGTGAGGCCACGCTCGGTTTCCGGCTGGCACGCGACTTCTGAGGATCCCGCCAGATTTCCATCGCATCGCCGCCTCTGCTATTGACGCAGCAGCAGGAGCACGATGGGAAACGGCAGATGAGCTACGGTCTCTATATCGGCAAGAACCGGACCGCGGACGGGATCGCCTATCTCGCCGGTTACGGCGACGAGCCTTCCAGCCATTGGCTGGAGATCGAGCCGCGGCGACGGCACGGCGCGGGCGAGATGATCACCGTCGGCGTGACGCCTTCTGCCGACCTCCCCGGCTTGCTGCTGGAGATTCCCCAGGTGCCCGAGACGGCGCGCCACATCCGCGTCAGCTACAGCCACTACAAGGGTGTTCCGGCGCCACTGACCAACGGCGGCCTCAACGAATACGGCGTTGCGGTCCGCGACATCTGGTCGACCTCGCGCGCCGATCTCATCGAGATGACGCCGCCGACCCAGACCGGCCCCAACTACAGCGACCTCGCGCGCCTGGTGCTGGAGCGCGCCCGCAGCGCACGCGAGGGTGTCGCGCTCATCGCCGCGATGATCGACGAGCACGGCTATTCGGATTACGGCGGCAATTCGCACCTGATCGCCGATCCCGACGACGCCTGGGTGGTGATCGAATGCTCCGGCGGAAAGAAGCTCTGGGCCGCGGAACGCCTTGGCGCCGACAG
>JAYSFH010000773.1:0-2060 GCA_041913405.1 Dongia sp.
AACAACGGCGGCATGCATTTCGAGGTCGAGCGGGCCGCGGTGCAGGGCCGCAACATCCGCCTGACCTCGATCCTCACCATGGGCGAGTGCTGGCACAACAATCACCATGCCTTCCCGGGCTCGTCGCGGCTCGGCCTCTTTCCCGGCGAGTGGGATCCCGGCTGGTGGATGCTGATGATCTTCCGCCGCCTCGGCCTCGCCTGGAATTTCCGCCTGCCGGAGCATCTGCCGGCCCGCGCCGAGCTCTCCCGCGTCGATGCACTGAGCCGCTCGCTGCTGGCGCCGCCGCGCTATCGCTTGGATGACGGCCGCTTCGCGCCGCTCAGCCTGAAGGGGCTGCTGCAGGCCTTGCGCACGGAAAGCGGCGACGCGCCCGCGCGCCTGGAATGGCCGGAATCCATCCTGAGCGAGGGCCAGATGCGGCTGCTGGTCGGCCGCAAGGTGGCGCTCGCGGTCGATCCGAGCCTGAACCTGCTGGTGCTGCATCGGGGTGCGCGCAGCTATGCCGGTTTCCCCGCCGTTTGCATGGCGATCGCACAGCGCAATGTCTTCGCGCGCTGGATCGCTTTGGCGCTGATGCCGCTGGCGGTCGGGTTGGAAGCGATCCGCCAGGCCTTCGCCTTTCGGCCGGAGGCGGTGTGACGCGGCATGCGGATGCGATAGCCTGGCTGGCGCGGTTGCGCGCCCAGCACGGCATCGACGGCCGCTATGACGCGACCCGCACCTGGCCGTTCCGCA
Source organism: Dongia sp. (assembly GCA_041913405.1). Lineage (GTDB taxonomy): Bacteria > Pseudomonadota > Alphaproteobacteria > Dongiales > Dongiaceae > Dongia. Next base: position 739 of record JAYSFH010000773.1, read on the forward strand.
TCGGGCCACTCACCGTGCCGGTGCCGAACTTCTCCTGGCGCCGCGCCGCGATCCAGCGCCACGATCTCCACCACATCCTGAACGGCTTCCCGTTCAACATGCGCGGCGAGTTCCAGGTCGCGACCTGGGAATTCGCGGCCGGTCGCTATCCGCATCCCGGCGCGTCCTTGCTGCTGCTGCCGTTGGTGACGCTCGGGCTCTGCTGGTCGCCGCGCGCGATCTGGCGTGCCTTCATGATGGGGCGCGAGGGGCGGAGCTTCTATCGCCCGGACTTGCTGCCGCTCGATCTCGCGGCGATCCAGGCGCTCAGCCGCCCCGCCCGGCAGCCGAGGCCGGCGAGGGCGCGCGACCTTCTCGCCTTCGTCGGCCTGGTCATCCAGTCGATCGGCGCGATTCTGGCGCCGGCATCACTGCTATGCCTGTCGGCGATGCTTTGGTTCTGACCACCCGCAGCGCCTCTTCCTCTTCGTCCTGCGGCGCGCCCCAGAAGGCGGCGACGCTGGGGCCGGTCCCGGTGCGGCGGTCGCGGAGCAGGAAGTTCTTGATCTCATAAGGCCAGACGCGCCGGCCCATCTGCGAATACCAGCGCATGCTCTGGCGCAAGACCGCGTCGGGATGGAGATAGGTGCGCCAGAGCGCCATTGGGCGCGCCTGCAAGACGACTTCGGTCAGTTTGACCCAGAGGAGCACGCGCCAGGGCGGGACGTGCCGGGTGGCCAGCACCTGGTGCTTGTAGTCCCAGCGGCTGCGGTCGAGCTGGATCACGCGCCGGTTCGCGGTGAGGCGGAAGTAGGGCGTCCAGCGGTGCGGCGTCACGTAGAGCAGCTGGATCTGGTCGGGGTCGTAGGTGAGGAGATGCCGCATGCCGCGCCAGTAGTCGCGGTCGCGCTCCTCCTCGAAGCCGACCACCCAGGTCGCCATGGAGAGGATGCCGTTCCTGCGCAGCTCCTGGATCGCCCGGCGGTCGGTGGCGGTGCCGCCGCCCTTCTGGATCAGCTTCAGGGTTGCGGGGTCGGTATTCTCCATGCCGAGCAGGAAACGGATCCAGCCGGCCTTGCGGTAGAGATGCAGCAGATCGGCGTCGCGCACGATATCGTCGGCGCGGGTCGAGCCGACCAGCAGCACGTTGACCTTCTCGGCGATCAGCGCCTCGAGGAAGGCCTTCCAGGCGCTGCGTGAGACGGTCGGATTCTCGTCGGCGAAGTTGAAGAGTTCGACGCCGTGCCCGCGGTGCAGCCGGGCCAGCTCGGCCGCGAAGCGCCGGGGATCGCGGTGCCGCCAGCGGGTCCAGAAGCCGCGCTGGCCGCAGTAATTGCACAAGT
>JAYSFH010000774.1:0-1573 GCA_041913405.1 Dongia sp.
TGGTTCTCGCGCTGCCTCATGGCGACCTACGAAATCGTACGCGGCGATCTATCCCAGAACCCCTTCCACAGTTTCGCCAATGTGATGCGCGCGGAGACCGGTGCCGACCCCGCGCAACTGCAACGCATGCAGCCGACGGCGATCCCGGCGCTTTTGCGGGCTCTCAGCATCATTGATGGCTTTGTGCGGCACGAGCGCCGCACCGCCGTCGTGAGCGCGTTGCTGCGCGATGTCGGCAACTTGAAGGTCGCCGTCATGGCCAATCCCGGGCCCCTGGAGGTCGACGAGCGAGTCCGGTTTCTCGGTGTCCAGCGCGCGCCGGATACAGCCGCGCTCATGGCAAATAGCCGCGCCGTTCTCAACTGCAGTCCAAGCTATCCGACCAATGTGCACGAACGCGTCACCGTCGGCATGCTGTACGACAGTTGCGTCATCACCGATACAAACCCATGCATCGCCGAGAATTTTTCGCACGAAGACTACGTGCCTATCGCACCCGGATCGGCCATGACCATCGCCGACGTTTTCGCGACGCACGATGTTCGCGCCATAGCAGCGCGATCCGGCATCAAAGCGCGCGCCTACCCGGACGCGTCATGGCGCGGGCACTTCGATTCCGTTCTGCAGATCGCCCATGCGTGATCTAATTTAACTCTTGAGTTGCAGGCTTGTGTTGCCTACACGCGGCAAAAATGCGACCCACTTTCGCCTCATGACTTCGCATATGACGACAAACACCCTCGCCGCGATGCCGCCCCCGCGCGGCCCGGGCCTTCCGGCGCCGCGATGGGCATGGGCCGGCGCCGTACTTTTGTTCATTGGACTGATTGGGCTCGATCGCCTGACATTCCTGACGCCCATTTACATTCAGGCCATCACCCCGTGGAATCCGGTGCTCGGGGTCTGCGTCGCGGTCGCACTGCTGCACCGATGGGGCGGCGTGATCCTCGCCTTCGCCGCCGCCACGACGTGCAGCCTCGTGGCGCCCGATGGCCCGCGGCCGACGACCTTGGCCGTTCTGGATGGCATCATCACCGCCGTTCAAACCGCCGCGGTCGCCGACCTCGCCGCCCTTCTTGTGCGGCGCTCCACGCAGGACCTTCTCAAAAATCCCCTTGTCGGCGCACTGCTTGCGACGCCCCTTGTCGCGATGCTGGCGGGGATGGTGTATGTGCCTCTGATCGCCGCCCTCGGCATCGTGCAGCCCGCGCATATTGGCTCGCATTTCGTAAGGTTCGCCGTCGGCAGCATCATCGGCGTGCTGATTTTCACGCCCCTCTTCGCCATCAGGCTTGCGCCCGGCCCCAGGGAACCGATGACCACGGGCCGCCTCATGGAGGCGGCCGCACAAGGGGTTTTAGTGCTCGCCGCGGTGTGGGTCGCCTTCGGCGAATATCCGCAGACCGCCAGCCGGTACCTGTTCGTCGTCTTCCTGCCGATGATCTGGATCGTGCTCCGTTTCGGCGTGCGCGGCGCCATCGTGCTCAACGCCCTGGTTCAGGCCAGCATGATCGCCTCCCTCGTCCTCGCCGAACATCTCGAAGCCAACGTGACGCTTTTCCAGGCTCTTTTG
>JAYSFH010000774.1:1642-2059 GCA_041913405.1 Dongia sp.
TTCTTACCGCGTCGGGCTTCATCTTCGGTCTCGCCGTCGATCAAAGCAAACTCGCCACGCACCAACTCCGGACACGTGAGGAGGAACTGTCGGCGAGTTTACGCGTGGCCGCGACCGGCGAACTTGCCGGCACATTGGCGCACGAACTTGGCCACCCCCTGGGCGCGATCTCCAACTACGCCTCCGCGCTCAATCATGTCCTGCGCCGGATCGCGCCGGACAACACCGAAGCCGCGGCCATCGGCGCGAAACTGACGCAGGAGGTCGTGCGCGCGACAGACACCCTGCATCGTATGCGCGATTTCTTCCGTACCGGCGGCATGACGGTCGAGCCCGTCAATATTGGCGATATCGTCAAGGACGCCGCCCTGCTTTTGAAGGACAGGCTGGGCCGTAACGCCATCAGCCCCTATATCG
>JAYSFH010000775.1:0-2045 GCA_041913405.1 Dongia sp.
TCGAAGATGATCAGGTGGATGAAATAGACCTGGCCCGGCGCCGCGAGCTCGGGGTTGCCGTGGTAGAACATCGGCCAGTCCATCCAGTTCGGCGCATAGACCGCGCCCAGGCTGTAGCCGGTCGCGTTCATCCGGTGCTTGGCATAGCCGGCGGCGTCCAGCACGCGAGCATGGGCGTCGAACACCTCGCCGATCGGGCGGCCGGGCTTCAGCGCCGCCTTGGAGGCTTCCAGCGCGTCGACCGCGACCTTGTGCATCTCGACTTGCCGCGCCGGCGGCTTGCCGATCGGGATCGTGCGCATCAGACACGAGTGGTAGTGGCGGTAGACGCCGGCGAATTCCAGCGTCAACTGGTCCTGCTTCTCCAGCTTGCGCCGCCCGGTCTTGTAGCGGCAGAGCAGGGCGTCGTTGCCGGAGCCGATGATGAACTCGTTGGCCGGATCGTCGCCGCCGCCGCGGATGATCGCCGACTGCATCGCGGCGAGGATGTCGCCTTCGTCGGCGCCGGGCGCGGCGATCCGATGCGCCTCGTCGAGCGCCAGATCGCAGAGCTCCGCCGCTCTGCGGACATAGGCGATCTCGGCGGCGCTTTTCACCAGCCGCTGGCGGCTGACCAGGTCCGAGGCGTCGATCAGCGTGGCGAAGCCGTCGAAGGCCGCCTGCAGCCGCATGCCGTTGCGCGCGGTCAGGCCATAGGCCTCCCATTCGACGCCGAGCTTCTTGCCGCTGCAGCCGAAGCCCTTGAGGATTTCCTTGAGCTCATTCGCCGGGCTCGCTTCCGGACCATCGACCCAGACGCGGATGTCAGGGATATCCGATGTGTGCTGCGCCTGCCTGAGGTCAGGCGCCCGGGTCAGCAGCATCACCCTTCCGTCGGCGCCCAGGTAGAGGCACTGGAAATAGACATAGCCGAAGGTGTCGTAGCCGGTCAGGTAGTACATGCTTTCCTGCCGGAACATCAGCAGCCCGTCGAGGCCGCGCTTCTGCAGCGCGGCGATCGAGGCGGCGCGGCGGCCGGCGAGTTCTTCCTTGGTGAAATGCAGGGCCATTTTTCAAACCAATCCAATGAGGGAGATCTGCCTGCCGTAATCCGGCTCCTTGGCGAGCGTGGTGCGGCGATAGCTGAAGAAATCTTCCGCTTCGGCGCAGGTGTCGTGGCCGGCGCGGGCGACGCTGCCGAGGCCGAGCGCCTGCAATTCCTGCTCGACGAAGCCGGTGAGGTCGAACATGAAATGGCGGCAGCGTTGCGACGTGGAGAAGAAACGCGCGTTGGCGCGATCGCGGTCGATGAAAGCTTGCGGAAATTCCGGGCCGACTTCGTAGGACTTCTGCGCGATCGCCGGGCCGATGCCGGCCTGGATCCGCGCGCGGTCGGCACCCAGGCCTTCCATCGCCGCCACGGTTTCCTGCAGCACGCCGCCGATGGCGCCCTTCCACCCGGCATGGGCGGCGCCGATCACGCCCGCTTCCGGGTCGGCGAACAGCACCGGCACGCAGTCGGCGGTCAGGATGCCGAGGCTCCTGCCTGCGGTCCGGGTGACCAGGCCATCGACCTGCGGGCGTTGCGTCTCGTCCCAGGCGTCATCGACCACCGCGACCTTGGCGCTGTGCACCTGGTAGGCCGTCGAGAGCGAGTCCGGATCGAGGCCGGCATGGCGCAAGGCCCGCGCGCGGTTCTCGACCACTGCGCCCTGGTCGTCCTTGGACCCGAGGCCGCAATTCAGCGAGGCATAGATTCCGTCGCTGACACCACCGCGCCTTGTCAGAAATCCATGGCGAATGCGGCGCAGGCCCTTGAGGTTGTCGAGTTCGATCATGGTTTGAAAGGGCATAATCCCGCCGGTTGCGGTGCGTCCGGTGACGCGATGGCCAGCACCTTGAAGAGACTGCCCATTCCATCGGCGCCGATCAAGCGCTCGAGCGCGGCGTCGATCTCGGCACAGGTCGCGGCATCGCTCTTGGCTTTGAGCGTCTGGGTGCGAAGCCCGATGCCGAGCTCCTGCAGGCGGGCGCCTTGGGTGGCCGGGCCATGGGTCGCGGCCCCC
>JAYSFH010000776.1:0-2035 GCA_041913405.1 Dongia sp.
CGAGGTCGGCCTCCCGCGGGTGGCCGAGCCGGTAGGCGAAGGCAATGCCCGTGTTGGCAAGCGGGCGGTCGTTCTCGAGGCCGAGCTCGGTCGCGAGCAGGGCCTTGAAATAGCCGATCGGGCGGTCGCTGGTGTCGATCACCAGATCCGCGACCTGCTGCAGCGGGAACATGAGCCGGCGTTCCTGCGCGATGCCGTCGGAAACCGGGCGGTCGGGCGCCATCGGATGACGGCGCCGCGTCTCGGTGAAGCGGCGGCGCAAAGTCTCGTCGTCGGAATCCAGGAACAGCAGCCGGACATCGAGTGTCGGATCGCGCTTCATATCCTGCAGCAAGGCCGCGAGGCCTTCGGCGGTGAAGTCGCGGGTCCGGCTGTCGATGCCGATCGCCAGCGATCTGATCTTCGAAGGTTGGGGCGCCTCGCCCGCCGCACTGACTCCGGAGACAAGATGCGGCAGCAGGTCCAGCGGCAGGTTGTCCACCGCCTCGAAGCCATGGTCCTCGAGGCATTTCAGCGCCGTGCTGCGCCCGGCACCGGCGAGGCCGGTCACCAGCAGCAGGCGGCGACGCGAGGCCGACGGGCGGACCTCTGGCGGACGCGGGTGACCCAATGGGGAGGCGGCTTCGGTCGCCGCCAAGGCTTTCTGGCTGCTCATTCGCGGCCCATTATTAATCCCGGTCCGCAGGCGGCGGCAAGGCGGAGCTTGACCGCCGTCGAGGCCTCGAAGGCGTTGAGGCGCAGGACCGGCACCGCATGGCCGAGAAAAGTCCGGGATTCCGCGGCCGGCAGCCGTTCGACCTCGGCCGACGGAACCAATGTGATGACCCATTGCAGCGGTGTGGAACCCGTCGTTCGTGGCGCCGGGACGATGCCCACTCCCCGCGCCTCGATCCGCCCGAGCAGACTCGGCGGAATGTTGCTCGGCGCGCGGCAGCAGAGACGGTCGCCTTCGACGACCAGCTCGACCCGGTCGTCGGAAACCAGGCGCGCCCCGCCGTCGATCATGCGCAGGGCGAGATCGGACTTGCCGCTGCCGGAAGGCCCGATCAGCAGCAGGGCGGCGTTGCCGATCGCGATGGCGGTGCCGTCGATCGCGAGAGTGCCGGTCGCGTTGGCGGATCCACTCATCGCATGATGATTCAGATCGCGGGAAGGTCGATGGTGAAGCGCGCGCCGATCACGCGGCTCGCGCGGTCGCGGCGGTTGGAGGCGGTGAGCGTGCCGTTATGCGCCTCGATGATCTGCTGCGAGATCGAGAGGCCGAGCCCCGAATGGGTGCCGAACTTCTCGCCTTCCGGCCGCTCGGTGTAGAAGCGGTCGAAGATCGCCTTAAGCTTGTCCTCGGGGATGCCGGGCCCTTCGTCCTCGACCTGGATGACGATGCGGCTCTGGTCGCGCCGCGCCCGCAAGGTGACGGTGCCGTTGCGCGGGCTGAAGGAGAGCGCATTGGTCAACAGATTGCGGAACACCTGGCCGAGCCGGCCTTCGGCGCCGAGCACGGTGAGGTCGTCGGACGGCGGCAGGTCGGCGATCACCTTCGGCTTGCCGTCGCCGTCGGTGACCGCGTGGATATCGACCAGCGCGGCGATGAGATCGCGGATCTTCACCTTGCTGGTCTCGGCGCGGGACATTTCCGCATCGACGCGGCTGGCATCGGAGATGTCGCTGATCAGGCGATCCAGGCGCTGCACGTCGTCGAGGATGATGCCCATCAGCTTTCTTTGCTGCTGCGGATCCTCGACCCGCGCGACGGTCTCGACCGCGCTCCTGAGCGAAGTGAGCGGATTCTTGATCTCGTGGGCGACGTCGGCGGCGAAGCGTTCGATCGCGTCCATGCGCCGCCAGACCGCCTCGGTCATGTCGCGAAGCGCGCCGGAGAGATCGCCGATCTCGTCGCGGCGGCGGGAGAGATCGGGAATGCCGGCCGAGCGCCCCTTTGACCGGCGGACCCGATCGGCGGCGTCGGCCAGGCGATGGATCGGCAAGGCGATCGTGCTGGCGAGATACAGCGAGGCCAGCACGGTGATGCCGAGCG
>JAYSFH010000777.1:0-928 GCA_041913405.1 Dongia sp.
CGCGCTATTAAAATCACAGTAGGCGTTAAGTCCCACTTAAGGACTGTGCCATAGCCTGCAGAGGCGCGGCCGTTCCGGGTGGATCGCTGACGGGCGCAAGGGGTGTTTGAATTTGACCGTCGCTTGGTATCGTCGCGCTCGCCCCCGCTCTCGAGGCGGGATGACATGAGTTCCGAGGTTCTCGTCTTCTCCTTCGGTGCGATCAGCAGCGGCTCGGTCGCGCTTGTCTTCGTCTTCAAATGGCTCCTCGACGGCCGCCGGTTCTTCGACCTGGCCTGGGCCGGGGCGCTGCTCTCCTATGCCGTCGGCGTCGGCTGCCTCACCTACAAGCTTGCGACCGGCGTCGTGGCGGCCGGCTATGTCGCGACGGCGCTCTACTGGACCTTCGCGGCGCTCATGACCATGGCCAACCTCGACTTCGCCGGACGTAAGGTCCCGCGGCTTCCGATCGCCATCGTCGCGGCGATCACCGCCGGCGTCAGCCTGTCCGTGGGGCTGCAGGATTCGAGCTGGGGCTTCGCCTTCATCGGCGTGGTGACAGCGGCGCTCTATCTCTGGACCGGGCTGCTGCTCCGGCGCCTGCCGATGATCGGGTCGTTCGCCTTCGGAATCTTCGCGCTGCGGGGTGCGATGGCGTTGACGCGGCCGCTCTTCGTCGGCTCGCCTTTTCTCATCCACTACTCGGTCGCCTCCTTCACCCTCAACTTCGTCGTGGCCGCCGTATTGCTGGCGGGATCGCTCTGCCATTCACGCGAATTGCTGATGGCCTCGAAGCGAAAGCTCCGCCGCAGCAACGAAGCGCTGGTCGCCCATGAAGAGGAGCTCCAGGAAACCAACCGGCTGCTCGAGGAGCAGGCAGTCCGGCTGGAAAGGCTGGGCAGCGACTACGCCGCGGCGCTGCAGCGCGCCGAACAGGCGAACCGCGCCA
>JAYSFH010000777.1:938-2022 GCA_041913405.1 Dongia sp.
AAGGACAGCTTCATATCCAACATGAACCATGAGTTCCGCACGCCGCTGAACGCCGTGCTCGGCTTCACCGAGCTGGTCCAGGCCGAAGCCACGACCCACGGCTACGGCAAGGTCACCGAATACTCCGGCTATGCCCATGATGCCGGGCGCATGATGCTGCGGAACGTCGATCGCATCCTCACCTTCGTGGCGCTGGATTCCGGCCAGCGTTCGATCGAGAACCAGAGCTTCCAGCCACGGGAATCGGTCAGCCATGTGATCGACAGCCTCAAGGAGGCCGCCGCGCGCCGTGGCGTCACGCTGACCTCGGAATGCGGTAACGCGCCGGACGCCTGGTGCGGCGACGAGAAGGCCTTTCGCGCGATCGCCGACGAATTGCTGCGCAACGCGATCAAGGCCGCGCCGAGCGGCACTTCGGTCGCGGTGCATCTCTCCGGCGACAACCGCGAACTGATGCTGCGCATCGTGGATTGCGGACCCGGCCTCTCCGACAAGTTCCTCCGCACGGTCGGCGATCTCTTCAACATCAGCGAGAACGTGCTGTCCCGTGGCGGCGCCAAGCAAGGAGTCGGCCTCGGGCTTTCGATCGCCGCGCGGTATGCAAGGCTGCTGGGCGGAACGCTGACGCTTGAACGCAACATGCCGAGCGGGACCATCGCGCGCGTGCTCTTCTCCGCCGCGCCATCGACTGCAGCGGCAAGGACCGACACGAAGCCGATCGAGGCCAAGCAGACCGCATGAGATTCGATCCGAAGCGCTATGCCGGGGTGGGCGAGGTCCAGTCGGCTCGGATCCAGCGCATCTTCAATTACTGGCGCGGCAAGGCGGTCGGCGGACAGATCCCGCGGCGCGCCGCCATCGACCCGATCGACCTGGCGGATGTCCTCTCCTGCATCATCATCGTCGAGGTGGTCGGAGATCGCTTCCGCTATCGCCTGGTCGGCACCGAGGTCGCGGCCAATGCCGGCGGCGATTTCACCGGCACCTTCCTCGACGCGCAGAACTTCGCCAATCGCGACTTCTACCTCGGCTGCTATCGCGATGTCAGGGCGCGCGCCGAGCCGATCTTCGGGCTCGACCATTG
>JAYSFH010000778.1:0-2014 GCA_041913405.1 Dongia sp.
CAGGGGGAAAGGCGGGCTGGTCCTGGACGATCGCGGCGGCCCGCACTAACCTGCGGGCATCTCCCCACCGCATGAGTGCCTGTCCATGACCAAAGGCTCCGATCTGCTCGTCGCCGCGCTGGAGAATGAAGGCGTCGCGCGCATCTTCGGCATTCCCGGCGAGGAGAATCTCGACGTCGTCGAATCGCTCCGGTCGTCGAAGATCGAGCTGGTGCTGACAAGGCATGAGCAGGCCGCCGGCTTCATGGCGGCGACCCACGGCAGGCTCACCGGACAGCCGGGCGTCTGTCTCTCGACCCTGGGGCCCGGCGCGCTCAACTTCACCACCGCGGCGGCCTATGCGCATCTGGGCGCCATGCCGATGCTGATCCTGACCGGGCAGAAGCCGATCCACCACGCGCGGCAGGGTCAGTTCCAGATCGTCGATATCGTCAACGCGATGCGGCCCTTGACCAAGATGAGCCGGCAGATCGTCTCGGCCTCCTCGATCCCGACCATGGTGCGCGACGCCTTCCGCGTCGCGAAGGAGGAGCGGCCGGGGCCGGTGCTGCTGGAGCTGCCCGAGGATATCGCCGCCGAAGAGGCCAGCGCCGCGATCATCCCGGTGCATCCGATCGACCGGCCCTATCCCAACCCGGCGGCCCTGGAGCGGGTCGCGGCGATGATCCTCGCCGCCAAGACGCCGCTGATCATGATCGGCGCCGCGGGCAGCCGGCCGCGGCTGGTCGAGCCGCTGTCGGATTTCGTAAGGCGGCTGCGGATCCCGTTCTTCAACACCCAGATGGGCAAGGGCGCCGTGCATGGCGGCTCCAATCTCTATCTCGGCACCGCGGCCTTGTCCGAGCGCGACTATATCCACGACGCGATCGACCGCGCCGACCTGATCATCACCATCGGCCACGACACCGTGGAGAAGCCGCCTTTCCTGATGGGCAAGCCGAAGCGCCCACGCAAGGTGATCCATATCGGCTACCAATCGGCCAAGGTCGAGGAGGTCTATCACCCGGATGCCGAGCTGATCGGCGATATCGGCGCCAGCGTCGCCGCCTTGGCGGATCGCCTGGGCGGGCGCATCGCCGAGCAGGCCGCGATGCTGGCGCTGCGCCAGGAGATCCTGGCCAAGATCCATGCCGGCGCCGAGGAGCCGCGCTTCCCGGTGACACCGCAGCGCCTGGTGCACGACATCCGCGCGGTGGTGCCGGAGGACGGCATCGTCTGCCTCGACAACGGCATGTACAAGATCTGGTTCGCACGCAACTACCGTACGCATGTCGCCAACACGCTGCTGCTGGACAACGCGCTGGCGACCATGGGCGCCGGCCTGCCCTCGGCGATCGCGGCGAAGCTCCTGCATCCCGAGCGCAAGGTGCTGGCGGTGGCGGGAGACGGCGGCTTCATGATGAACAGCCAGGAGCTGGAGACGGCGGTCCGGCTGAAGCTCGATCTCGTGGTGCTGATCATCGTCGATCGCGCCTATGGCATGATCCGCTGGAAGCAGGCGGTCGATCGCTTCCCCGATTACGGCATGACTTTCGGCAACCCGGATTTCGTCCAATATGCCGAGTCCTACGGCGCCCAGGGCCATGCGGTCGGCGCCACGGATGCGATCATCCCGACCCTGCAGGCGGCCTTCGACGCGGGCGGCGTGCATCTGATCGCCGTGCCGGTCGATTACAGCGAGAATATGCGGGTGCTGATCGACGAGCTCGGCAACCGCAAGGTTGCAGTCGAGTGACCCCGGTGACGAACGTCACTACTGGGAGACGTTGAATCGCGGTTAGACTTACCGCCATCCAGAAGTGGCGGGAGGCGCCCCGATGCAGAATACCGCAGTTGCCCAGCTGTTTGCCCGTGCGGCCGAGCATGCCGTGGAATTCCGGGCCAGCCTGCCCAAGCGGGTGCAGCGACCGCAGCAGACCTATGCCCAGGCACTGGCCGGCTTCGACGCGCCGACCCCGGAGGCCGGGACCGAAGCGCAGATCGTGCTCGAGGACCTGGTCGGCCGGGCGACGCC
>JAYSFH010000779.1:0-1108 GCA_041913405.1 Dongia sp.
GCTCGCATTCCCAGGCCTGGCCGGCGACGATCCCGAACGGCATGCCAACCGCGCCGGCGATGATGTCATGCAGCAGCGGCGAGCGCGCCGGCACCATCGCCGTGCCGCGCGCCAAGGCCTGGAACGCCAGCACGATCATCGCATCACCGGTCAGCACGGCGATGCGCTCGTCGAATGCCCGATGCACCGACGGCTTGCCGCGCCGCAGCTCGGCATCGTCGAAGCAAGGCAGGTCGTCGTGCACCAGCGAGGCGCAATGCAAAAGCTCGATTGCCGCCGCGGCGGCGTCGGCCGCCGACGGCCGGTCGTCGCCGCAGGCCTCGGCCACGGCGAGGCAGAGGCGCGGCCGGACCCGCGCGCCCCCGGGGAAGACAGCGTAGCGGATGGCATCGCGAAGCCGCGGCGGACAACCCGGCCGATCGACCTCGGCCACCACGCCTTGGAGCACCCGCTCGACCCGCGAACCCGCCGTCATCGCCGCCTCCGCGTAAATTTGATTTGTCACTCGAAGATGTCATATATTATTGACAGTCACAAGGCTTATTGAACCGGAGCAGCGATGCGCCGCCGAAGAGTTGCCGTCATCGGGGCCGGGATCGGCGGCATGGTGGCCGCGGCAGAGCTCGCCGCCTTGGGCTTCGCCGTCACCTTGCTCGAGCGTGGCGACCGCGCCGGCGGAAAGCTGCGCCAGATCGCAGTCGGGGGCCGGGGCATCGACAGCGGGCCCACGGTCTTCACCATGCGCTGGGTGTTCGATCGCCTGTTCGCCGCGCTCGGCAGCGATCTCGACCGCGCGCTGACTCTCCATCCGGCGAAGTGCCTGGCAAGGCACGCCTGGTCCGGCGGCGCACGCCTCGATCTCCATGCCGATCGGGAGAGCACTGTGGCGGCGATCGCGGCCTTCGCCGGTTCGCGCGATGCGGAGGGGTATCGCAGCTTCTGCGATCGCGCGCAGGGCATCTACGACACCTTGAAGGACAGCTTCATCGCCGCCGAGCGACCCTCGCCGATCGGCCTCGCGCTGCGGGTCGGTCCGCGGCGGATCGGGGACCTGCTGCGCATCAGCCCCTTCGCGAAGCTCTGGAACAGCCTCGGCGCGCATTTCGTC
>JAYSFH010000779.1:1149-2010 GCA_041913405.1 Dongia sp.
GGTGGCGCATGTCGAGCGCGAGGGCGTGTGGCTGGTCGAAGGCGGCATGCAACGGCTCGCGGAGGCGCTGCGCCTCCTTGCCCAAGGCTGCGGCGCGACCGTGCGCCTTGGCGCAGATGTGGCGCGCATCGGGATGACGGCCGGACGCATCACCGGCGTGGTCCTGGCGACCGGGGAACACATCGCCGCCGACGCGGTGGTGATGGCCGGCGATGTCAACGCCCTCGCCGCCGGGCTGCTCGGCAGCGCAGTGTCGGACGCCGCCGCTGAGGTGCCGCCGGCGCGACGATCGCTGTCCGCCGTCACCTGGTCGATGCGGGGTGTCGCGCGCGGCTTCCCGCTCTCGCATCACAACGTCTTCTTCTCCGACGACTACAAGGCAGAGTTCGACGACATCTTCCGCCATCGTCGGCTGCCGCACCGTCCGACCGTCTATATCTGTGCCCAGGACCGGCGCACGGACGATAACCCGCGAACGGAGAGCGCGGAGCCGCTCTTCCTCCTTGTCAACGCGCCGCCGACCGGCGACAGCGCCAACTTCAGCCCCGCGGAGATTGCGACATGCCTGGATCGAGCCACCCGGCTGCTGGCGGATTGCGGCCTCGAGATCGAGCCGCTGGAATCGGTCCCGACGACGCCGCAGGATTTCTCCAACCTGTTCCCGGGATCGGGGGGCGCGCTCTACGGACGGGCGAGCCACGGCTGGGCGGCGTCGTTCCAGCGCCCCGGGACGCGGACGGCGATCCCCGGGCTTTACCTGGCGGGCGGCAGCGTGCATCCGGGACCGGGCGTGCCGATGGCGGCGCTTTCGGGCCGACTGGCGGCCGCGCGGGTAGCGGCGGACTTCGCTTCGACCCGATC
>JAYSFH010000780.1:0-2007 GCA_041913405.1 Dongia sp.
GACGAATTGAACTCCATGTGGGGCCAGTTCAAGGCGGCGCTGCATTATGTGCTGACAAGGCGCGGCACCTTGAGCCTCAGCGTCAATCAGTGCGGCGGCTTCGTGCGTTCCTCGGCCGCGGCGAAGCGGGTCGACATGCAGCTCTACTTCAACCCGATCACCTATCCCTCGCCCAAGCCCGGCGAGGTGCGGCGTATCGACCCCGATCCCTTCTCCGGCTTCATTCTGTCCTTCCAGCCCTGCCGGCCGACCAGCCGCGGCACGATTTCGATCCGGGACAACGGCATCGACACGCCGCCGAAGATCCAGCCCAACTACATGTCGACCGACCAGGACATCGCGGAGGCAATCGCCGGCGGCAAGCTGCTGCAGCGCCTGGAAGCGGCACCCGCGATCAAGGAGATCATCAAGGAGACCATCCCGCCGGTGCTCGGGCCGATGACCGACGCCGACTTGCTCGCCGATTTCCGCCAGCGCTGCAGCACGGTCTTCCACCCGACCTCGACCTGCAGGATGGGCGCCGGCGCCGCGGATTCCGTGGTCGACAACCGCAGCCGGGTCTTTGGTCTCGAAGGACTGCGGGTCTGCGACGCCTCGATCTTCCCGACCGTGACCTCGGGCAACACCAACGCCGCCACCATCATGGTCGCGCGCAAGATGAGCGACGCCATCGTCGCGGACAGTAAGTCCTGATATAACCGGCGCAGAGCGCAGGGGAGCCCGAGCCATGAAAATCAAAGACCTGAAGACCTTCATCGTCGGCAATCCGCCGCCGGGCTTCGGCGGGCGCTATTTCGTGTTCGTGAAGCTGATCACCGACAACGGCATCGAGGGGATCGGCGAGGTCTATGCCGCAACCTTCGGCCCGAAGGTGGTCGAGGCGATGATCAAGGACGTGTTCGAGCGCCACGTGCTGGGCAAGGAGCCGTTCCGGATCGAGGCGATCTGGCGCGAGGTCTATTCCCGCGGCTATTCCCAGCGCCCGGACATCTCGCTGATGGGCGTGCTCTCGGCGATCGAGATGGCGCTCTGGGACATCATCGGCAAGGCGACGATGAAGCCGGTCCATGCGCTGATGGGCGGCAAGATCCACGAACGCCTGCGCTCCTACACCTATCTCTATCCAAGCGAGAAAGAGGACGCGACCGACTTCTACAACAACGCCGATGCCTCGGCGAAGCGCGCGGCGGAATATGTCGCCATGGGTTTCACCGGCATCAAGTTCGATCCGGCCGGCCCCTACACGATCTACGATCCGCACCAGCCGAGCCTGTTCGACATGGACCAGTCGGAGCTGTTCTGCAAGCGCCTGCGCGAGGCGGTCGGCAGCAAGGCGGACCTGCTGTTCGGCACCCACGGCCAGTTCACCACCTCCGGCGCGATCCGCCTGGGGCGCCGGATCGAGGCCTATGACCCGCTCTGGTACGAAGAGCCGACGCCGCCGGAGATGCCGGAGGAGATGGCCAAGGTCGCCCGTGCCTGCAAGGTGCCGATCGCGACCGGCGAGCGCCTGACGACGAAATACGAGTTCGCCCGCGTGCTGGAGCTCGGTGCCGCCTCGATCCTGCAGCCGGCCTTGGGCCGGGTCGGCGGCATCTTCGAGGCGAAGAAGATCGCGGCGATGGCGGAGACGCATTACGCCGTCGTGGCGCCGCATCTCTATGCCGGGCCGATCGAGGGTGCGGCGAATATCCAGTTCGCCGCGACCCTGCCGAACTTCCTGATCCTGGAGAGCATCCAGACCTGGGGCGGCTTCCATGCCGAGATCCTGAAGAAGCCGATCAAATGGGAAGACGGCTATGTCATCGTCCCCGACGAGCCCGGCCTCGGCGTCGAGCTCGATGAGGCGGTGGCGCTGGCGCATCCCTATACCGGCGACAGGCTGCATCTCGAGGTGCAGACCACCCCGATCAACTATTCGACGGCCAACAAGTTCGGCGGAGGTTCGTGAGCATGCGTTACGGTTTCATCGGCCTCGGCCATCTCGGCCGCCATCTCGCCGCCAGC
>JAYSFH010000781.1:0-2006 GCA_041913405.1 Dongia sp.
CGGCGGCGGCTTCACCGGCCTGACCGCGGCGCTCGAGCTGGCCGAGCGCGGCTTCAAGGTGGCGCTGATCGAGGCCAATCGGATCGGCTGGGGCGCCTCGGGGCGGAACGGCGGGCAGATCAACACCGGCTTGCGGAAATCGCCACAGGAGCTGATCGCCAAGTTTGGGCTACAGCGCGGCAAGGCTTTGTTCGAACTGGCCGAGGAGGCGCGCGCCATCATCTGGGAGCGGGTCGAGAAGCACGGCATCGCCTGCGACCTCCGCCCCGGCAACATGCTGCTGGCCTCCAAGCCCGGCGACCTCGCCTGGATGGAGGAGGAGATCGCCTGTTTCGAGCGCGACATGCACTATGGCAAGGCGCGGCTGCTAGACCGCAACGCGATCCGGAACGAGATCGCCAGCGACATCTATCACGGCGGCATCAAGGACAGCGGCGGCGGGCATCTCCATCCGCTGAACTATGCGCTCGGCCTCGCCAAGGCGGCGCAGGAGGCCGGCGTGCAGATGTTCGAGCACAGCGCCGCCACGAAGATCGACGACGACGGCGGCAAGGTCACCGTGACCACCGAGGCCGGC
This sequence comes from Dongia sp., assembly GCA_041913405.1. Taxonomy (GTDB): domain Bacteria; phylum Pseudomonadota; class Alphaproteobacteria; order Dongiales; family Dongiaceae; genus Dongia. The sequence continues at coordinate 578 of JAYSFH010000781.1, forward strand.
CGGATCGAGGCGGACCATGCCGTGCTCGGCTGCAACGCCTATCTGGGCGCGCTGGAGCCGCGGATCGCCGGCAAGATCATGCCGATCGCCAATTTCGTGATCACCACCGAGCCGCTCCCTGAAACGGAAGCGAAGGCGTTGATCCCGAGCGGCTCCTGCGCCTGCGACACCAAGTTCGTGGTCAGCTACTACCGTGTGACGGCCGACAACCGCCTGCTGTTCGGCGGCGGCGAGCGCTATTCGACCGCCGAGCCGGCCGACATCGCCGGCTTCGTGCAGCCCTATATGCTGAAGGTCTTCCCGCAGCTCAGCAACAAGCGCATCGAATACGGCTGGGGTGGGATGCTGGCGATCACCGCGCTGCGCCTGCCGCATCTGGGGCGGATCGGCCGGGTCTATTACGCGCAGGGCTATTCCGGCATGGGGGTCGCGATCACCGGGATCGCCGGCAAACTCATTGCAGAAGCCATGGCCGGAACCGCCGAGCGGTTCGATGTCTTTTCCAAGATCGAACACCAGACCTTCCCCGGGGGCACCCTGCTCCGCCACCCGCTGCTGGTGCTGGCGATGCTGTGGTACGTTCTGCGGGACAAGCTGCCGTAGTCCCACATCGTCATGCGCGGGCTTGACCCGCGCATCTGCCGCCGGCTTATGTGTCCACATGGCACGAGACCCGCGGATCAAGTCCGCGGGTGACGGCTTCCAAAGAGGCGAGCATGCGCATCCTGATTCTCGGGGCCGGGGGGACCGGCGGGTATTTCGGCGGACGGCTGGTGCAAGCCGGCGCGGACGTCACCTTCCTGCTGCGGCCGGAACGCCAGAAGCGGATCCGGGAGAACGGCCTGGTCATCAAGAGCCCGGTCGGCAATGCCACGCTCGAGGTCCAGACCGTCCTCGCCGGCGAGTCGGCGCGCAAGTTCGACATGGCGATCGTCACCTGCAAGGCCTATGACCTCGAGAGCGCGCTGGAGGCGGTCTGGCCGCATGTCGAGGCGGGCGCACTCGCCTTGCCGATCATGAACGGCATGGCGCACAACGACCGCATGCGTGAGCGGTTGGGGCACGGCAGGGTGGTCGGCGGAATCGTGCAATGCTCGACCACGGTCAACGCCTTCGGCGAGATCGAACACCTGAACCCGATGGCGCGGATGGTGTTCGGTGCCTTCGCCGACCAGCCGAACCATCTGGAGATCGATCCGGTCCTCGACGATTTCGAGGCCGCGGTCGGGAAGGCGAACTTCTCTGCCAAGCGCGCCGATCCGATCGACCAGAACCTCTGGGACAAATGGGTGATGCTGGCGACGCTCGCCGGCATGACCACGCTGATGCGCGCCTCGGTCGGCGAGATCATGGCGACCAAGGGCGGGCCAGACCTAATGGCCGAGCTCCTGGAGGAGACCGCCGCCGTCGCCACCGAGGCCGAGTATCC
>JAYSFH010000782.1:0-2004 GCA_041913405.1 Dongia sp.
GGGCCGGGCATAGAGCGCCACGATGTCGGGCGACTCGTAGGTGGAATGGGTGATGTCACGGGCCGAGCCGGTCATGCCTTGCCCCATTCGGCATCCCAATCGGTGATCGTGCCCCTGCGGCCGATCGTGCCGAGTTGAACCGGCAGGATGCGGTCCACGAGGCGGGCCGGCAGGTGACGGCGCAGGGTCAACACGAACCGCAGATAGGACCGATCGAAGTCGAACGGGTGACGTCGATGGCGGCCACCTGCGCTTGCGACCAGCCGGTCGGGATAGCTGCGCGTCGCCACCAGGGACGGACCATTCTGACTCACGAAAGCGGCCAGCATGCGACGCTTGTCGGCCAGTTCCTGCGGCGACAGCCGAAGCTTCAGGATCGGGCGGCCTTCGACGCTGTCAGGGGGCCCGTTGTAGGCGACCAGGCCGAACAGCCAGCGTGCGGCAAGCGCGAGTACGCGGTGCGGCGTGTTCAGGAGCGAAACGTATGGACTGTATTCCGGCGCCTCGAACACCGCGACACCGTCGGCAGGTGTGACCAGCCGATCGATCAATGCCGCCACCATGTCATGGTGGACATGGCCGCCCTCGAAGGCCGGCATGACGAGCGCAGTCGGCTTGAACTCCTCGATGATGCCGCGCAGGACCGCGGCTGCCTTGCGCAGCTTCTCCGGATCGCGAGTCTCCAGCGGCGGCAAGAGATCGAAAAAGCGAAGGTCGGCGTCGCCCAGTCCTGCGACGCTCCAGGCGCCATGCGCTTCCGCCTTGCGTCGTTCTGGCAGGGCCGCCGCTTCATCGCGCGCGAGATAGACCACGCGGGTGACGCCGCCCAGGCGGCGGTTTCGCAGGCCAAGCCCGCCGGCGGAGATGACGCAGTCATCCTCGTGGGGCGCCAGGATCAGCAGCCGGCCCGGTACGTCCCAATCCATCCAGCGCTCGATCATGCGGATCCGCAGCAGCGCGATGACGCCAAGGGTCAGCAGCATCGAGTAGAAGAGCGCGAAGGGCAGGGCGATCCAGAAGGCGCCAGGGACATTCGTTGCCAGCCAGAACAGCAGGGCGGCGGCGGCAAGCAGGCCCACGACGATCGACGGCCGGAAATCGATTCGGAGCTTCATTCGATCGCGGAGCCCATTCCTGCAACACCTATGCTATCAATTGCCCCGGTACATCAAGCCCTTGCGAATCAGTGGACGATCCGTTGCGCCTTCTACACGTCGTTCCGACCTATCTGCCGGCGGTTAGATATGGCGGGCCGATCCGTTCCGTCCATGCCCTTTGCCGGGAACTCGCCGCCGCCGGCCACAACGTGCAGGTCTTCACCACCAGCGTCGACGGCCCGTCGGACAGCGCCGTGCCGCTCATGGTTCCGGTCGATGTCGAAGGGGTGAAGGTCACCTATTTCCCGAGCAGTATGCTGCGCCGGCTCTACTGGTCCCCCCCGATGGGGCGTGCGCTCGCAGCATCGATCGCTGGCTTCGACGCCGTGCACCTGCATTCGGTCTTCCTGTGGCCGATTCTCGCCGGTGCGCGTGCGGCGCGCGCCTGCGGTGTCCCCTATGTGATCTCGCCGAGGGGCATGCTCGTGCCGGAACTGATCCGGCAGAAGAGCCGCTGGGTCAAGGAGGCCTGGATCCGCCTCGTCGATCGCCGCAATCTGGAGGCCGCCGCCGCGGTCCACGCGACGTCAACCGTCGAGGCTCGGCATATCGCGAGCTTTGGCTGGCGCCTGCCGCCGATCGCGATGATTCCACATGGCGTCGACGATCCGCCACCGCCTTCGAACAAAGCCTTGTCGCCGGACGTGATCGCGGCGGTTTCAGGTGGCCCGATGGTCCTCTCGTTTGGCCGCTTGAGCTGGGAGAAGGGGCTTGACCGCGTGATTGCTGCTTTGGTCGAAGCGCCCTCGGTGCGGGCCGTCATGGCCGGGGACGATGGCGGGCATGCCGGCTTCCTCGCGTCGGAGGCGGCTCGCCTCGGCGTCGCCGACCGGGTGACGATCATTGC
>JAYSFH010000783.1:0-398 GCA_041913405.1 Dongia sp.
GATCTTCCGTGAACAGGTTGCCCTTGCCGATGGCTTCGAAGAAGCGGCGCCATTGCCCGTCATTGTAGGGCAATACGGCCAGATGACCGTCCTGCGTGGCATAGGGCCGTCGCGATCGCGAAAGCGTCCGTGCATACCCGGGCGGGCTGGTGGGCGGATCGAAGGTGGCGCCTTGCATGTGCTCGGCGAGGACGAACTGCACCATGGTCTCGAACATCGGCACTTCGATCTTCTGACCGACGCCCGTCCGTGCCTTCGCCAGCAGGCCGGCCAGCAACATGTTGGCGCCCGCGGTGCCGACGATGCGATCGATCGCGGCCATCGGAATGAAGCGCTGCTCGCCGGTCGAGCGCTGCAGCAAGGTGGGGATCGCCGATGCAGCCTGGATCAGGTCGTCA
>JAYSFH010000783.1:408-1998 GCA_041913405.1 Dongia sp.
GATCGAGGGATTGGACCTGCGGACCGCTTCGTAACCCAACCCCAGACGGTCGAGGGCGCCCGGTCGGATGTTCGAGACGAAGGCGTCCGCTCCAGCCGTCAGTCTGAGGATCACGTCGCGTGCTGCAGGCTTCTTCAGATCCAGCACGAGCGACCTCTTGCGCCGGGCGGTGTGCTGGAAACCGCCTCCCATTCCTCGGTTGCGGGCATTCCCGCCGTAGCGGCTGGAATCTCCTTCGGGCGCCTCGACCTTGATGACGTCCGCCCCGAGGTCGCCAACGATGCGCGTACACCACGGCCCCATCATGATGGTGGTGAGGTCCACGATCCGAAGGCCCGCGAGTGGTCCGGTCATCACCTATTCTCCTTTGTAGATGCCCTGCCGCTTCTCCCGAAAAGCGCTGACCGCTTCCTTGTGATCGGCGGTTGTCGCCATGATCGCGGCTTGCGAGGACGCCAGCTCCAGAGCCGTGATCATCTCGTTCTGAAAGCTCTCGTAGGTGAGACGCTTGCACGTCTGAACGCCGAGAGGGGGAAGGGCGGCGATCTTCCGGGCGATGCCATAGGCCTTCTCCTCCAGCGCGTGATGGGGAACACAGTGGTTGACCAGTCCGATGCGCTCGGCCTGCGCGGCATCGACGAAATCGGCCGTCAGCAGGATCTCCAGTGCGCGCCCAAGTCCGATGAGCCTGGCGAGGAAGAAGGCACCGCCGTCGCCAGGCACCAGGCCCAGACGAACATACGCCTGGGAGAATCTGGCCTTCTCGGAGGCCACGCGAATGTCGCACATCAACGCAATGTCCATTCCCCCGCCGACAGCGTCGCCGTTGATCATCGCGATCACCGGCTTGTCCACGGTGGCGAGCATCTTCGGGACCGTCTGCATGCGCTTCCAGAGGTCCGACTTGCGCTGGATGACCGAAGTGCTGCGTCCCATCTTCTTGACGTCGCCGCCAGAGCAGAACGACTCTCCGGCTCCCGTCAGGACGATCACCCTGACGTCCGCATCGTCGCGAAAGGCCGCCAGGATCCGCGAACACTCCTCCAGCATCTCCAGCGTGAAGGCATTGCGGCTCTCGGGGCGATTGAAGATGACTGTTCCTATATGGTCTTTGACGAAAGCCTCGATCTCGGTGCTCACGTTCTGCTCATCCCTTTGATGGTGTCAGCCGATGGCGCCGGCCGTGCGTAGATCCGCCACGTCGGCAGAAGCGAGGCCCCATTCGCGAAGGACCTCCTCAGCCGGCGGCTCTTCGGACCCGGCGGATCGACGGATCTCGGGCTTCGTGCGGCTGAAGCGCGGTGCCGGGGCGGGCTGTACTACGCCGTCATGTTCGACGAATGTCGAGCGGGCTTTCATGTGCGGATGCAAAGGCGCCTCGGCCATCGTCAGCACGGGTGCAAAGCAGATCTCGCGTCCGGTCATGATCGAGCACCATTCGTCACGCGTCTTCTCGCGAAACTTCCGCGTGAAATAGGTTCGGATGGCTGGCCATCCTCTGCGATCGTGCCGATCTGCCGGCAGCGCCGACCGATCGGCCCCCAACCGATCGAGTAGCGCATCGTAGAATTGCGGCTCGTTACAACCCAG
>JAYSFH010000784.1:0-1989 GCA_041913405.1 Dongia sp.
TGATGTCCTGAAGAACATCAACCTGACGCTCGACAAAGGCGGCTTCCTGGTGCTGGTCGGCCCTTCCGGTTGCGGCAAGTCGACCTTGCTCAACACCATCGCCGGCCTGGAATCGGTCAGCGCCGGCGAGATCCTGATCGACGGGCAGCCGGTCAACGGCCTGCACCCGTCGAAGCGCGACATCGCCATGGTGTTCCAGTCCTACGCGCTCTATCCCAACATGTCGGTGGCGGAGAACATCGCCTTCGGCATGGAGATGCGCAAAGTGCCGAAGGAGGAGCGCGACAAGGCGGTCGCCAGCGTCGCCAAGACCTTGCAGATCGAGCATCTCTTGGACCGGCGCCCGAGCCAGCTCTCAGGCGGCCAGCGCCAGCGCGTCGCCATGGGCCGGGCCTTGGTGCGCCAGCCGCGTGTCTTTCTCTTCGACGAGCCGCTCTCCAATCTCGACGCCAAGCTGCGGATCGACATGCGGGTCGAGATCAAGCGCCTGCACCAGCAGACCGGCACCACCACCGTCTACGTCACCCATGACCAGATCGAGGCGATGACCCTGGCGACCCGCATTGCCGTGCTGAAGGACGGCGAGGTGCAGCAGGTCGGCAGCCCGAGCGAGATCTACAATTCGCCCGCCAACCTGTTCGTTGCGGATTTCATGGGCTCGCCCTCGATGAACCTGCTGAAAGGCCGCGTGGCGAAGAGTGGCAGCAGCGCGGCGATCAGCTTCGCCGCCGATGGCGCGCCGCCGGTCACCCTGGCGGCGCCGACCGGCATCGATATCGGCCGGCTCAAGGACGGCGATGCGGTCATTCTCGGGGTCAGGCCGGAAGCGGTCGGCGATCTGCAAAGCATCGATCGCAGCGCCAAGACCGTGGCCAGCGTCGATGCGCCGGTCGAGATCGTCGAACCGGCCGGCTCCGACACCTTCGTGGTGACCCGGATTGCCGGGCAGGAGATCACCGCCCGGATGCGCGCCGACACCGACTTGAAGCCCGGCCAGGTCGCGCATTTCGCATTCAATATGGACAAGGCGGTGCTGTTCGATCCCGCCAGCGGCAACCGGATCGGCTGACGCGCATTCCTCAGGTGAGGTGAGACATGCTGAACATTCGCATCGACAATATCGGCGAGAGCATCAAGACGACGAAGCGGGCCATGCGCGCCAAGCTTCCGGATCTGAAGAAGATCATGGCCGAGGTCGAGGACGACCTCAAACGCGAGGTCGAGGTGGTCGCCAATGCCCGCGCCAAGGGCGGCAACACGGTGCCGATCATCGAATACCAGGACATCGTCGATGAGAAGGTCTCCGAGGCGGCCAAGGCGGAGCTGCGGCGCCGCGGCGTCGCCGTGGTGCGCGGCGTCTATCCCAAGGCGGAGGCGCAGGCCTGGAACGACGAGCTCGGAGAGTATCTCGCGAAGAATCGCTATACCGAGCGCAAGCCGGCGCCGAAGGTCAAGGACGAGTATTTCAGCAAGCTCAAATCCGACAAGCCGCAGATCTTCGGCATCTACTGGTCGAAGCCGCAGATGCAGGCCCGCACGCATCCGCATTCGGCGCGCACCCGCGCCTTCATGAACCGGCTCTGGAAGTTCGAAGGCGAGGGCAAGAAATACTTCGATCCCGACCGCGAGACGCTTTATGCCGATCGCATCCGCCGCCGCGAACCCGGCGACAAGACCCTCGGCCTCTCGCCGCATATGGATGCGGGCTCGGTCGAGCGCTGGCTGGATGACGAGTACCAGCATGTCTTCCGCCATGTCTTCTCCGGCAACTGGCGCGCCTATGAGCCGTTCGACGGCGCTGGCCGGGCCGAGACCGACGAGATCCCGTCGCCGGCGGTCTGCAGCATGTTCCGCAGCTTCCAGGGCTGGACCGCGCTGACCCCGCAGGGACCCAACGACGGCACGCTCCAGGTCATGCCGATCACCAAGGCGATGATCTATCTGCTGCTGCGCCCGTTGATGGACGACGTGCCGGAAGACATGCTCTGC
>JAYSFH010000785.1:0-1976 GCA_041913405.1 Dongia sp.
GGACCATGACCCCGGAGCTCGAGCGCGGGATCATCGATGGCGGCTACTGGCTGCGCGAGCCGGGGCCGAACTGCACCGCGGTCATCGCCTATACCGGCGCGGTCGCACCGGAAGCGATCGAGGCGGTCGGGTTGATGGGCGAAACCTGGCGCGACATCGGCCTGCTTGCCATAACCTCGACCGATCGCCTGAACGCCGGCTGGTCGGCCGCGGTGCGCGCGCGCCAGCGCGGCCTGCGCCACGCCGAGTCGCATATCGAGCGCCTGCTGAAGGGCGTTCCGTCATACGCGGCCTTCGTGACCGTGATGGACGGGCATCCAGCGACACTGTCCTGGCTCGGTGGCGTCTACGGCCATCGCGTGCATCCGCTGGGAGTGGAGCATTTCGGCCAGACCGGCACGGTCGCCGATCTCTACCGTCATTTCGGCATCGATTCGGGCTCGATCCGAAGCGCCGCGGAGCGGATTTCGAGCGACCAGAAGCTGCCCTTCAAGCTGGTCCGCTAGCCTTTTGCGGCAAAATCGCCGCAAAACTTCCTAAAATGCAAACGCTCACACCTGGGTGTGAATAAGCCTATGGGGAGGGCGGAGTCAAGCCCCCCATTTCGCTTCTGGTGTAAGCCCGACGCGCTTTAAATTGATCCTCGTCAGGGGCGCGATCGATCCATCGATAAGGCGCTCTCATCCAAGGGTGAGTGGTGCGCCGCCCGCGTACGGCCGCCGGTTTCAGCTGGAGGCTTTCGCATGGACAACGATCTGATTTTCGACACCGAGACGAGCGATATGTTGGCCGGCTCGGCCACCGGCGACACGCAGATCGCAGCCGTCCCATCCAGCGGGTCCGAACAGGGCGATGTCCTGACTCGTCCCTTCGACGCCGCCCAGGTGGTGATCCCCCAGGGCGAGAACGTCGTCCGCGTTCCGGTCGCGCCGGGCGAAGTGGTCGAGCTTCCGTTCCCCGCCGATGCGCAGTTCCTGGCGCGGATCGACAACGGCAACCTCGCGATCAAGGTTGGCGACGTCACCGTCATCCTGCAGGGCTATGTCGAAGCCGCCGGCCAGGCCGCTCCGGTGATCGAGGCCGCCAACGGCCAGCCGCTCGACATCGCGACCATCCTGGCCTCGACCGATCCCAACATCGACATCCAGACCGCGGCCGGTCCGGCTGCCGGCCCGCAGGGGCAGGGCGCCGACAACACCGGCGGCATCCTCACCCCATTCGGCGAGGCGGGCGGCCTCGGCGGCTTCCAGGGCGCGGGCGCCCAGGATGGCACCGACGGTCTCGGCGGCGGCACGGTCGACCAGACCGGCACGCTGTTCAAGCTGTTCGGTCTCGCGACGATCAACGCCACGCCGATCACCAGCGACGACGCCTATTCGACCGACGAGGACGTGAAGCTGACCGTGGCCGCCGGCACCGGCGTCCTCAGCAACGACAGCGACCCCGACGGCGACCCGCTGACGGTCACCGCCTTCACCCAGGGCGCGCATGGCAGCGTCGTCGTCAATGCCGACGGCAGCTTCACCTACACGCCGGACAAGGACTACAACGGCCCCGACAGCTTCACCTACGACGCCAGCGACGGCAAAGGCGGCACCACCACCGCGACGGTCAGCATCACCGTCAACCCGGTGAACGACGCGCCGGTCGCCAATCCCGACAGCTATCTCGCGATCAAGGACACCAAGCTGGTTGTCACCGCGGCCGACGGATTCACGAAGAACGACACCGACGTGGACGGCGATACCATCACCGCGACGTTGATCACCCAATCGCCCGCCCATGGCGTGCTGAATGCCTATTCCGACGGCAGGTTCGACTACACGCCGAATGCCGGCTACTTCGGGCCCGACAGCTTCAAGTACCAGATCAGCGACGGCCATGGCGGCTTCAGCGAGGGCACCGTGACCCTCTATGTCGACGCGCTGCCGGAATGGACCACCGGCTTCTTCAAGACCAACTTCAACGAGGACACC
>JAYSFH010000786.1:0-1972 GCA_041913405.1 Dongia sp.
CATCACCACCTATCGCCCGCCCTACACGCCGGTGACCTTCGGCGTGTTCTCCGGCCGCGACAAGGAAGAGTTCCTGGAGCCGGTGCGCAAAACGCCGATGCACCAGTGGCATGTCGATCACGGCGCGAAGTTCGAGCCGGTCGGCCAGTGGCATCGCGCCTGGTACTACCCGAAGCCGGGCGAGAGCATGCATGACGCGGTCAACCGCGAGGTGAAGGCCGCCAGAACGTCCGTCGGCATCGTCGATGCCTCGACCCTCGGCAAGATCGACGTGCAAGGTCCGGATGCCGCCTGGTTCCTGGACATGGTCTACACCAATGCCTGGTCCAAGCTCGGCGTCGGCAAATGCCGCTATGGCTTCATGTGCGGCGAGGACGGCATGGTCTTCGATGACGGCGTCACCAGCCGCATCGGCGAGAACCACTTCCACATGACCACCACCACCGGCGGCGCACCGCGGGTGATGGCCTGGTTGGAGGAATGGCATCAATGCGAATGGCCGGATAAGAAAGTCTACTTCACCAGCGTGACCGAGCAATGGGCGGTCATGGCGATCGTCGGCCCGATGGCGCGCAAGCTGCTGGCCGAAGTCTGCACCGACATTCCGCTGGATGACGCGTCCTTCCCGCACCTCTCCTTCAAGGAAGGCACCGTCGCCGGCGTGCCCGCGCGGGTCTTCCGCATCACCTTCACCGGCGATCTCTCCTACGAGATCAACGTGCCGCCCTCCTACGGCCTCCATGTCTGGCGCGCCTTCATGCAGGCGGGCGAGAAATACGGCATCACGCCCTACGGCACCGAAGGCCTGCACGTGCTCCGCGCCGAGAAGGGCTTCGTGATCGTCGGCCAGGACACCGACGGCACCGTGACGCCGCAGGATCTCGGCATGGACTGGATCATCTCCAAGGCCAAGCCGGACTTCATCGGCCGCCGCTCCATGCTGCGCTCCGACACCGCGCGTCCGGACCGCAAGCACCTGGTCGGCCTCTTGACCGAGGATCCGAAGGTGGTCGTGCCCGACGGCGCGCAGATCGTCGAGCATCTGAAGGACAAGCCGCCGATGACCATGCTGGGCCATGTGACCTCCAGCTACTGGAGCCCGAACATGGACCGCTCGATCGCCATGGGCCTGGTCAAGAACGGCCGCAACCGTCTCGGCCAGACACTCTATGCCTGCTGGGAGAACAACCGGGTGAAGATGACGGTGACCGAGCCGAAGTTCTTCGACCCCGAAGGAGCGCGCGTCAATGGTTGAAGCCTATCAGCGCCGCAGCGCCCTCGCCCATTTCGGCCTCAACGCCCTCGCCACCCAGAAGAGCGACGGCGCCGGGATCGTTCTCGGCGAGAGCGCGCACCGCGCCATCATCAACATCCGCGGCGACGCCGATGACGGTGCCTTCACCGCGGCGGTGAAGAACGCCACTGGCTGCGAGCTTCCGCTGGCCGCCAACACTGTGGCGACCGCGGGCGATGTCCGCATCCTCTGGCTCGGCCCCAACGAATGGTGGGTGGTCGGCACCGACGCCCGCCGCGCCGGCCTGATCGAGGGCCTGCGCAGCGCCTTCGCCGGCCAGCACACCAACGTGACCGACGTCTCGGAGAGCCGCACCGTCATCACCATGACCGGCCCGGCGTCGCGCGAGGTGCTCGCCCGCGGCATCAGCAACGACCTGCATCCGCGCGCCTTCGGCCCCGGCCAGTGCCTCCAGACCAGCCTCAGCCGCACCAATGTGCTGCTGCACCAGGTCGACAACGCGCCGAGCTACGAGATCTACGTGCTGAAGAGCTTCGCCGACTACCTCTGGCGCTGGATCGGCCTGATCGCCGAAGACTTCGGGAGGAGCGTAAAGGCGGACTGAAGCGCGTCTCTAATCTCGTCATGCCCGGGCTTGGCCCGGGCACCCCTGAGTTCCTCCGCGAAGCCAAAGAAGTCAGGGGTCCCCGGGCCAAGCCTTGGGATGTCGATCGAGTA
>JAYSFH010000787.1:0-1964 GCA_041913405.1 Dongia sp.
CATCGAGCGCCGGTGAAAGTCGGCGGAAGAAATCCGGCGCCATCACGATATCGGCATCGAAGAAGGCCAGCCATTCGCCGCGCGCTTCGGCAGCGCCGAGGTTGCGCGCCCGGCCGAGATTGAAACGCGGCGCGTCGTGGATCTTCACGACCCGAACGGCCGGGAACTCGCGGGCACAGACCGAAGCGGTCTCATCCGGGCAATCGTAGTCCACGACGATGACTTCGCAATCCGGCTGCGGCAGGAAGCTCGGCAGCGACCGGCGCAAATGGTGCAGCCGGCCCTTGCAGGTGGTGATGATGGAGAAACGCGGCACTCTGCCCCCGTGAGCTACTGCGCCAGGAATTTCTGCAGGCCACGGCCGCTCTTGATCTCGGCCTCGGTCGCGGTCTGCTTCAAGGTGAGATCGGGCACCAGCTGCCGCTTCGCCTCCCATTCTTGGAACGGCATATGACCATGGAGATCCGTCATGGGCAGCGCGATGCGAAAGCTGGTTTGGCCAGACCGGAGCGCCGACTTCACCGAGCGTCGGACCAGGACGTAGAGCGACTGCCGCGTCTCCTCGGGCAGTTCCGGCACGCCGTATTGCTCCAGCAGGGCGAGTTTCACCACCCGGTAGGCGGTGTTGATGCGGATGCTGTCGGGGACGGATTTGCGCTTGAAGAACTGCACCCGCTCTTCCTGGCTATGGTCCAGGCAGGCTTCGACCAGTTTGGCGTCGAGACGGCCGCGCGCGACTTTGTTCCGCTCCAGCCGGGTATAAAGGTCGTTGTCCTCGCCGCCGTAACCCTGGATGACGGCGTCATAGCCCTGCACGGCGCGGAAATCCTCCCGCCGCACCACGCAGCTGCCGAACAGGCTGAGCATCCCGGACTGGAACCGGTAGTAGGTGGGCTGCTGGGCCTTGGCGCCCTGCGCCTTGATCGTCGCGGCGATGCGCTGGAACATCGTCGGCGCGACCATGACGTCGGCATCCAGGAAGGCCAGCCAGTCTCCGGTCGCCGCTGCGGCGCCGAGGTTGCGGGCATGGGAGATGTTGAACACCGGGGCATCGGCAACGGCCACGACCTTGGCCTCCTGATGCACGCGCCGGACATAATCCCCGGTCCCGTCCGGGCAATCGTAGTCGACCACGATCACCTCGGTGTCGCGCTGCTTCAGAAAGCGCGGCAGCGACTCTTTCAGGTGATGCAACCGCCCCTTACAGGTGGTGACGATCGAAAAGCGCGGCACGCTGTCCCCTCAACGGTGCTGCACGAGATCCCAGAGGTTACCATAGAGATCGCGGAATACCACGACCGTGCCGTAGCTTTCCTCGCGCGGCGCTTCCGTGAAGTCGACGCCCTTGGCCTTGTAGGCCGCGTAGTCGCGCCGGAAGTCGTCGGTGTTCAGGAACAGGAAGACCCGCCCGCCCGCCTGGTCGCCGATCCGGGCCGCCTGCTCCGGATTCTTGGCCTTGGCCAGCAGCAGCGCGGTCTCGCTCCCGGGCGGTGCCACGCGCACGAAGCGCTTATCCGGCCCCTGGGGCGTGTCCTCGACCAAGCGGAAGCCCAGGACCTGCGTGTAATAGGCGATGGCCCGGTCGTAGTCATCGACCAGCAGCGCCAGGGCGGCGATGCGTTGTTTGGACGTCAGGGCTGGATGCTCTCGACCGGCCGCTCTTTGGCCAGCTTGTCGAAGGCCATGATGGTCTCGAGCAGCTTCGGCAGATGCTTCAGCGGCACCATGTTGGGTCCGTCGGAGGGCGCGTGATCAGGATCCTGGTGCGTCTCCATGAAGACCGCGGCGACACCCACGGCCACGGCGGCGCGGGCCAGAACCGGCACGAACTCGCGCTGCCCGCCCGACGTCGTCCCCTGCCCGCCCGGCTGCTGCACCGAATGCGTGGCGTCGAACACCACCGGGTAGCCGGTCTCCGCCATGATCGGCAGCGCCCGCATGTCGCTGATCAGCGTGTTGTAGCC
>JAYSFH010000788.1:0-1955 GCA_041913405.1 Dongia sp.
TGGCGCTCTTCCACTTCTGCAGATTGCCGGGTCCCGCATTATAAGCCGCGGCCAGCATGAAGAGGTTGTTGCCGACGGTATCCATCTTCAAGAGATCGTGGATGTATTCCTGGCCGATCGCGATCGAGGTCTCCGGATCGCGCAGCTCGGGCTTGCTCTCGCCGCTGACCAGCTTCGCCGTCTCCGGCATCAGCTGCATCAGGCCGACCGCGCCCGCCTGGCTGCTGGCATTCGGGTTGAAGCCCGATTCCTGGCGCATGATCGCGAAGACCAGCGCCCGATCCACCTTGTATCCGGCGCGCGGCGTCCAGCCGGGCAGGGGATACATGGCGGCATCGACGAACTCGTCGTTCTTCAGCAGCTTTCGGCCGCCGACCTTCAGCGCCAGCGACGGCAGGCCGCCGGCCTGCGAGACCGCCATCAGCGCGTGATCGAGCTCGCCGTCCGAGGTATCGGCCAGGATCAGCAGTTCCTTCTCCGCGGCACTGATCTCGCCAACCTGGATCAACGCCAGGGCGCGCTTGCCGGCGCCCGAACGCATCAGCTTGGCGGCATCATTGCCGCTGAGGTCATGCACGGTCCAATCGTAGCTCGGGTCGATGCCGAGTGCGCGCTGCGCCAGCTGGCCATAGAAGGTGCGCGGATACTTGCTCGCTTCCTTCAGCCAGTGGCTCACCTGCTCCGGACGCTGGGCGCGCAGGAACGAGCGCGCCGCCCAGAAGGCCGCCGCGGCGCGGTCCCATGACGAAGAGTTCTTCAGCCCGGCCGCCTTGGTGAAGTTGGCGGCGGCGTCGGTGAACTTCTTCGAGCGCCAGTTCTCCAGGCCCCACTGCCAATAGCCGCTGTCGGCGGTCGAGGCTTCGTCCGGGGAACCGGTCCGGGTGATCGAGGCTTTGGGCTTGGCCGGGTTTTCGGCGCCCTTGCGGATCGCGAGCTGGTAGACCTGCTCGGCATCCGGCTGGCCGGCATACTGCTTCAGCCAGTCGGCAAGCTCCTTCGGCGTGCTCTTGTAGCCGCGCGACAGATAGCGGTCCGCCAGGACATGGCCCAGCAGCGACTGATCGGTCAATTCCGAGATCAGTTCGTCGGCGCTACGATAGTCGCCCGAGGCTTGGAACTTGAAGATCTGCCGATAGCGGTCGGCGTCGATCTGCTCCAGCGGTTCCGGCAGCGAAGAGCGGGTGCCGGGAGTAAATTCGTTACCAGGTAGGGCCGCGGTCGCTTCCTGCGCCCAGGCCGGCTGCCCGACGGCTACGCTTGCCGTGAGCAACATCGCCACCATCGCGGTCGACGCAAGGAACGAGCGTCCGCCGCGCTGTGCACGGTCTAGATTCAAGGTATTGCCCCCTTGAATGGTCGCCCCCGGCCCATCCAGGGGTCTGCGTTTTCTTAACGAATGGTTTCTAATTCGGGTTCCGCTTTAGACGACGATGTCTTGCATGTCCAGAAAATTTGCCGTGTCTAATCAATAGATATGGCGCCGCGATATGCCGCACCCACCATATGTTGATTGATCCACAGATTTTTCGCCCGACTTATCCACAGGAAATTTGTTAAGAAACGGCCTTCTACGGGCCAAATTTGGTTAATTTCGGGATGAGTCGCGGCGATTTCCGGGCACGAAGCCCGCCCGCCCGGGGCTCAGGCGCCCAGCGCGTCGAGCCGGATCCGAAGCTTCAGGAGATCGCGCCAGGCTTCGCGCTTGAGCTCCGGTTGCCGGAGCAGATAGGCGGGGTGGAAGATCGGCAAGGTCGGAATGGGCTGGTCGAGCCCCTCCGATCGATAGTCGAACCACTTGCCGCGCAGCCGGGTGATGCCGTCGGTGGTGCCGAGCAGCATTTGGGCCGACGAGCCGCCGACCAGGACCAGCACCTTCGGCCGGATCAACTCTATATGTCTGAGGACGAAGGGCTGCTGGGCGGCCAGTTCCGCCTCGGTCGGCTTGCGATTGCCCG
>JAYSFH010000789.1:0-1954 GCA_041913405.1 Dongia sp.
TGGAGCTGTCCGGGGTGAAAGGGCAGAAGATGGACTACGACATGCTGGCCGAGATCATCCAGCATCACGACCAGGACCGGGTGCGGTTCGGCGTTTTCGATACGGTGGTGCGCCACCAGCAGGTCAACGACGTCTATTGCCTGGTCAAGCATTCCTTGCTGCGGCATCTCGGAGCGAACGGATTGCCCGAGCCGGAGCGGCGAAAGCTCTACCGCCTGATCGGCGAGGTCGTGAACGATTCCGGCCGGACCCCGGAATCGCCGATCCGTTTCACGATGGAACTGCCGCGCGATCCGATCGGCATGGGGACGCCCGGCTGGCGCGCCAAGCGCCATCTGGTCTTCGACCTGACCCCCGCATCGGGCGACCTCGGCATGCGTGCCGAGCGTCTTGCGGCCGACCAGATGGACGCCGAGCGGCCGGCATGAAGTTTTCGATCATCACGACCTGCAAAGGCCGGCTGGCGCATCTGCGGCAATCGCTGCCGCGGTCGACGGCGCAGGTGGATTGCGAAACCATCGTCGTCGACGTCGACTGCCCCGATGGAACCGCGGCGGCGGTCGCGCGCGATTTTCCCACCGCCCGCGTGGTCTCGCTCCAGGACGGTCCGTTCCTCAACGTGGCCCGTGCGCGCAACCACGGCGCCGCGGCAGCCGGCGGCGAGTGGCTGGTCTTTCTCGATGCCGACATCGTCGTGGCGGCGGATTTCGTCACCCGTCTGCAGCCGCTCCTGAAACCGGGGACGATTTTCCGCTTCGGTCCATCCAAGGGGCGCGTCAAGGGCACCAACGGCAGCTGCATTCTGCACCGTGACGACTTCGCCGCGGCCGGCGGCTATGACGAGGCGATGGAGTGCTATGGCGGCGAGGACAACGACTTCTATTTTCGCCTGGATCTGCTCGGACTCGCAACCGAGATGCTGGATCTCAGCCTGATCGATGCGGTCGTGCCGCATGACGATGCCGCGCGGGTGCGCTTCACCCGCTACCGTTCGAAGCTCCAGCATCAGCGCCTGAACAGCGCCTATATCTACGTCAAGGGCACGTTGTTGCGGCAGCTCGGCGCCCACGGCCTATCCGCGGCGCAGTGCGCGCAGCTCTATGGATTGATCCGTGGCGTGGTCGAGCAGGCGGGAGACGACCTGGAGAAGCCGATCCATTTCACCTTGGACCTGCCGCTGGATCCCGGCTTCATGCCGATGCCGGCCTGGGACTGCATCCGGCATCTCACCTTCGATCTCCGGCCGCGGGATCAGCAGCAGCCGGAGGCGGAGGAAGAAGCCTAGACTTCGAACCGGCGTTTCAAGCCATCGAAGCCGGCCTGGAACACCGCCTGGGCACGGCTGCGCACGGCATCTTCCTGATCGGTTTCCAGGGTTGCGGACCAGGTGACGCGGCATTGGTCGCCATTGCCCGCCAGCTCGAGGCGGATCACGGCGCGATAGTCGCGCATCGGGATTCGGGTTCCCGGTGGCGTCCCGACGATGGCGTAGCCGATCGTCATCCCGGCGTCGGAGAGCTGCGTCAGTTCGTGGATCCAGACGCTGCCATCATCGAAGGTGAGCACGCGCCGACAGCCGATCCGGTCGGCCGGACCATGCTCGATCACCGAGCTCCGGATCGTCGCGTTCCATTCCGGCATGGCGTTGAAGTCGCGGACCAGCGCCCAGACCTTCGTTGCCGGCGCCGCGATGATGGTTGTGCGCGTGACCTCGATCATTCGACCGCCAGGCTCATCCGCAGATTTTCGTCGAAGACCTCGCCGCCGATGCCCCTGTAGAACTCGATCGCCAGCGGATTCTTGCCCCAGACTTCCCAGACGATGCGCTTGGCCTGTTGCGTACGGGCGATCCGCGTCACCCCCTCCATCAACGCCCGGCCGGCGCCGGTGCCGCGAGCCTCGGCGCGAACGAAGAGACTGATCACATAGATCGAGCGCCAGATCTCCCAGACGC
>JAYSFH010000790.1:0-1008 GCA_041913405.1 Dongia sp.
CTACGCCAAGGTGCAGACCATGCCGATCATGGTGGCGGCGAAAAACGCCGGCGAGAAAGGCGTGTTATGGTGGGAGATGAGCGCCGTCATCGTGATCATGATCATTCCCGTTATTCTGATGGCGATCCTGCTGACGCGGTTCATTTCCAGGGGCGTCCTGATGGGCGCGGTGAAGGGGTAAGGTATGCCAGCGGGCAGCCCACAGGTTCCGGTCAAGTTCGACAAGGTCCAGAAGTATTTCGGCCCGGTGAAGGTGCTCGAGCAGTTCGACCTCGACGTGGCGCCGGGCGAGTTCCTGGTGTTGCTCGGGGCCTCCGGCTCCGGCAAGACCACGGCGCTGCGCATCCTCTCTGGGCTGGAGACCGCGACGGCGGGCCGGGTCTTCATCGGCGATCGCGACGTCACCGACATCCTGCCGAAGTACCGCGACATCTCGATGGTGTTCCAGTCCTACGCGCTCTATCCGCACAAGACGGTCGCCGAGAATATCGGCTTTCCGCTCAAGGTGCGCCGGGTGTCGAAGGCGGAAATGGACAGCGCGATCCGCGAGGCGGCAGCGCAGGTGCAGCTCGGCGACCTGCTCGAGCGCTACCCGCGCGAGCTGTCCGGCGGCCAGCGGCAGCGCGTCGCGCTGGCGCGCGCCATCATCCGGCGCCCCTCGGTCTTTCTCATGGACGAGCCGCTCTCGAACCTCGATGCGAAGCTGCGCGGCTATATGCGGGCCGAGCTCAAGCACATGCAGCAGTCGCTCGGCATCACCACCATCTATGTCACCCACGATCAGATCGAGGCCATGACGCTGGCCCACCGGGTGGCGATCCTCGACAAGGGCGTGCTGCAGCAGCTGGCGACGCCGGCGGAGATCTACAACGATCCGGCCAATCTCTTCGTCGCGCAGTTCATCGGCTCGCCGCCGATGAACATCGTGCACGGCAGCCTCGAGGGCAGCCATTTCCTGACCAACGGCGCGCGAATCGATTCACCGGTCTCCGGGCGCATGGACCAGGC
>JAYSFH010000790.1:1018-1730 GCA_041913405.1 Dongia sp.
TGGGTGTGCGGCCGGAAGATTGCGCGGTGGTTGCGCCGGAAGACGGCTCGCTGAAGGGTGTGATCTACACCACCGAGCTGATCGGCGACCACACCCTGGTGACCGTCGAGATCGGCGCCGACAAGCTCACGGTGAAGGCGTCGAAGGATATCATCGGCAACCAGGGCGATACCGTTGGCGTGGCCCTGCGGCGCGAGCACCTCTACGTCTTCGAAGCGGCCAGCGGCCAGCGAATCCGCTGACCTTGACGCCGTCCACGGTCCCAAGCCGTGAACTCAACCTTCGCCACCAGGTCGGGTTTCAGACAATGGACCTTACGCTGAGGCTTTCGCGGGATTGCTGCATGCCGAAGCGCCTTGTGCGGGGCGGGCTGTGAGGCCGTTGGCCCGGGCCGTAACCTACGCAGTGCTGGCGCTATGGTCGATTGTCTGCCTGCTGCCGGTCTACTGGGTGGCCATCACATCGATCAAGGGCATCGAGGATATTGACCGGCCGCCGGGCTATCTTCCCTTCGTCGACTTCGTGCCTTCGCTCGACGCATGGCGCTTCATCCTCTTTGAGCACAACGAGAACCTCGTCTCACGCTTCGTGAATTCTGCGCTCATCGGCAGCCTCGCGACGATAATGACGGTCGTTGTGAGCGGCATGGCGATCTACGGGCTGACGCGACTTCATTCCACCCTGCGGTGGTCGAGTCTGGTCGGCCCTTTGT
>JAYSFH010000790.1:1745-1953 GCA_041913405.1 Dongia sp.
CGCTTCGGGCGCCCTTTCGCTCGCGGCGCTGCTGGCCCTTGCAGGTCTCGCGGTCGCCTTTGTGCTGCGCCGGCGGGGTCCGATCATTTCGGTGTCCGGGGCCACATCCCTGATGCTGGCGACCCGCGTGCTTCCTCCCGTCGTGCTGGTCTTGCCCCTGTATGTCATGGCGCAGGCAACCGGAATGCGCGACACGCTGGTGTTGATG
>JAYSFH010000791.1:0-274 GCA_041913405.1 Dongia sp.
GCCAGGCGGCATGCATTTCCGAGGTCAGTTTCGGTGCGGCGTTGGAGGTGACCGAGATGCAGCCATGGCCGCCCTGGATCAAGAACGGCAGGGCGGTCGCGTCCTCGCCCGAGAGCTGGCAGAAATCCTTGCCGATGGCGATGCGGGTCCGGATCGGCCTGGCGAGATCGGCGGTCGCGTCCTTGACGCCGACCACGCGCTCCAGTTTCGCGCAGCGCGCCATGGTGTCGACCGACATGTCGACCGCCGAGCGCGGCGGCACGGTGTAGATCAC
>JAYSFH010000791.1:284-1947 GCA_041913405.1 Dongia sp.
TGGCGTCGTGGATCGCCTTGAAGTGCTGAAACTGCCCTTCCGGCGTCGGCTTGTTGTAGTAGGGCAGCACGATCAGCGCCGCGTCGGCGCCGGCCTGCTCGGCATGCTTGGTGAGGTCGATCGCCTCGTCGGTCGAATTGGAGCCGGTGCCGGCGATGACGGGCACCTTGCCCTTGGCGACCTCGATGCAGAGCTCGACCACGCGCTTGTGCTCTTCATGGGAGAGGGTCGGGCTTTCGCCGGTGGTGCCGCAGGGGACGACGCCGTTGATGCCCTCGGCAATCTGCCAGGCGACGAATTTCTGGAAGGCCTGCTCGTCCACCGCGCCGTTCTTGAACGGTGTCATCAAAGCCGTGATCGATCCCTTGAACATCCTGCCCTCGCCGCGTCCGCGCGTGTTTTTTGTTAACCCAGTCTACACCAGCACCCTGGTTCAATTGAGGCTTGAACCGGTGGGTTTCGGCGCGCGGCGAACATATCGGGCGGGCCTCGAACCTGCAAGTCGCCGGGAAACCCGGCGATTCGCCGGAGATGCAATTTGAGAAAACCTTTCTAAACGACTATAATGCCACGGGAATCTTTCTGAGCCCGAGTCGCGGTTTCGGGCAGATGTCGGGGTAGCGCCGTGCGGCGGGTTGGTTTTCTTCTGCTGGTCTTGCTGGGTTTGAGCCTGGTTTCTGGCGCCGCGCGCGCCGATGCCGGCGGCCTCAGCAGCAGCGACATTGCGATCTACAAGCAGGCTTTCGCCGCGGTCTCCAAGGACCGCTGGGCCGATGCCATGGCGATCGCGCAGAAGGCCAAGAACCCGCTGCCGCGCAAGGTGATCCTCTGGCTGAACTTGAGCCGGCCGGGCCCGGGCCGCTCCTTCGACGAGATCTCCGCCTTCATGGGCAAGAATCCGAAATGGCCGCGCATGGGCAGCCTGCAGGCCCAGGCCGAGCGCGCCATGCCCGAGGGCATGCCGGCGAAATCGGTGATCGCCTGGTTCAAGGACCGCGCGCCGCAGACGCCGGAAGGCGCCACAAGGCTGATCGCGGCGCTCTCCGACAGCGGTGCTGCCGAAGCGGCGGCCAAGATCGCCCGCGCCGCCTGGATGGATCTCGAGTTCGATTCCGACGACGAGAGCGATTTCCTGGACGCGGCCGGATCGTATCTGCGCCCGGCCGACCACGTGGCGCGGCTCGACCTGCTGCTCTGGGACGGCGACCAGGATGCGGCCAAGCGCATGCTCGACCGGGTCGATGACGGCTACCGCCTGGTCGCGGTCGCGCGGATGAAGCTCGCCGACGAGGCCAGCAGCGCCGAAGCGGCACTGGCCGCGGTGCCGGCCAAGCTGAAGCTGGACCCGGGCCTGGTGTTCGAGACCGCGCGCTATTGGCGCCGGCAGGATGAATTCCAGAAGGCCGCGGCGGCGCTCGACACGCCGCCCCTGAAGGCGCGCAAGCCCGACAAGCTCTGGGGCGAGATCGAGAACGCGGCGCGCGACGCGCTGGACGAAGGCTCGGTCTCGATCGCCTATCGCCTCGCCGCCAGCCACGGCTCGGAGAGCGGCACCGCCTTTGCCGACGGCGAATGGCTCTCGGGCTGGATCGCGCTCCGCTTCCTGCAGGAGCCGGACACGGCGGTGCGCCACTTCTCCAATCTCTACAACGGCACCACCTCG
>JAYSFH010000792.1:0-1931 GCA_041913405.1 Dongia sp.
CACCGGACTTCGATCCCGTCGCCGCCTTCACCGGCGCGCAATTCGCCTACACCGTGCCGAATTTCTCCAACCCGACCGGCCGACTGGTTGGGCTGGCGATGCGCGAGCGGCTGGTCGAGGCGGCGCATCGCACCGGGACCTGGCTGGTCGAGGATGATCCTTATGGCGGGCTGCACTACGACGCCGCGCCGCTGCCGCGCCTGATTGGACTTTCGGCCGACGGCTCGGCTGCGCCTTACGCCGGGCCGGTCGTCTACATGGGCACCTTGTCGAAGGAGATCGCGCCGGGCTTGCGGATCGGTTGGGTCATCGCCGCGCCCGAGCTGATCGCAGCGCTGACCCTGGCCAAGCAGGGCTCCGACATGTGCACCAGCGGCGTCACTCAGCGCATCGCCCTTGGCGCCATCGAGGCCGGATTGATCGAGCGCATCCAACCGTCGGTCGTCGCACTCTATCGCAGCCGGCGCGATGCGCTCTGCGCCGCCCTGGCGGAGCACGTCTCGGATTCCTTTACCTGGGACGTACCCTCCGGCGGCATGTTCGTCTGGGCCACCGCGCGCGATCCCAAGCTCGACACCAATGTGCTGCTGAAGCAGGCCATGGCCGCCGGCGTCTGCGTCACGCCCAGCAGCGTCTTCGATGCCGGCGGCGAGAATCGCCGGGCGGTCCGCATCAACTTCACCCTCAATGCGCCCGACCGGCTGCGCGAAGGCGTGCGCCGCCTCGCGATAGCGGTGCGCTCCATGCAAGGCAACAGGAACTGACATGAGCGTCACCATCCAGACCGCGCCGAAAAGCGATCTCACCGAGGCCGAGATCGCGGCTTGGCGCGCCATTCCCGTGGCCATCGCGGTCGATCTCTCCCATGAGAGCCAGATCGATCCCGCGATCCGGCCGATCAATCCGCCGGGCAAGCAGCCGCGACTGTTCGGCCGCGCCGTGCCGGTCGCCTGCACGCCGCCGGATTTCGGCGCGGTGGTGCATGCATTGGAGCATGTCGGGCGGGGCGAGGTGCTGATGATCGCGGCCGGCGGCGATCGCGTGACCGCCATGATCGGCGAGATCCTGAGCGGCCACCTCCGCAACCGCGGCGCCGCCGGCGTGGTCTGCGACGGTGCGGTGCGCGACGTCGAGACCTTGAGCGGCTGGCCTGATTTCTCGGTGTTCTCCCGCTCGATCACGCCGCGCGGCCCCACCTCGGCGGTTGGCGGCACGATCAACGCGCCGGTCACGGTCGGCGGGCGGCTGGTGACACCGGGCGATCTCATCATCGGCGATGACGATGGCTTGGTTGCGCTTTCGCCCGAAACCGTCCGCGGCCGCATCCGCGACGCCGAGGCCCGGCTCGCCCGCGAAGACGGCTGGATCAAGAGTCTGGCCGCCGGCAAGAGCGTGGTCGAAACCTTCGGTGTCGAACCGGTATGAAGCCGACTTTCCACACTTGGAGCGACGGCCGCTGATGTTGCGGCGCGCCGTTCTCACCGTCGCGCTGCTGAATCTGGCCTATGGCCTGTTCGAATGCGTCATCGCCTTGCGCATCGGCTCGGTCTCGCTGTTCGCCGACAGCGTCGACTTCTTCGAGGACACCTCGGTCAATCTGCTGATCTTCCTGGCGCTCGCCTGGTCGCTCCAGGCGCGGGCGAGACTGGGCATGCTCCTGGCCGGCATTCTCCTGGTTCCGGCCGCCGCCACGGTCTGGACCGGGGCCGAGAAGTTGCTCCACCCCGTGCCGCCCGATCCGATTTCGCTCAGTTTCACCGGCCTCGGCGCGCTCGCGGTCAATCTCACCTGCGCTTTCATCCTCGCCAAGTTCCGCGAACACAGCGGCAGCCTGACCCGTGCCGCCTTCCTCTCGGCGCGCAACGACGCCTATGCCAATCTCGCCATCATCGCCGCCGGACTGGTCACCGCCTATCTCTGGCCGTCGATCT
>JAYSFH010000793.1:0-1927 GCA_041913405.1 Dongia sp.
TCCCGGACAAGAACGTGCGCGCCGAGCTCTTCCCCAGCCTCGATCGAGAGGCGGTGATCCGCCGGCTGCAGAAGATCGCCAAGGCGCTGGGCATCGACCTCATGCCGGAGGTCGAGTATTGCGGCAGCAAGGTCCTGCTGATCAGCAACCACCGCATGGCGCCTTTCGTCCGCTTCCGCCGCTCGCTGGCTGGCGCTTTCTACGATTTCCGCACGGGGACGTGACGCCGGACCGGCGCTGCTGTATCTGAAGCTCCATGACCAAGACCGTCGCCATCATCCAGGCGCGTTTCGGCTCGACGCGACTGCCGGGGAAGGTGCTGAAGCCGCTGGGGCAGGGCATCGTGCTCGACCACGCGATCCAGCGCTGCCGCGCCATTCCCTCCGTGGATGAAGTCGTGATCGCGACCACCGACCGCGCGGAGGACGGGGCGATCGTTGCCGCGGCGGAGCGGGCCGGCGCGCTGGTGCATCGCGGTTCGGCCGATGACGTGCTGTCGCGCTATGCCGGCGCGGCGAAGCAGGCGGAAGCCGATGTCGTGCTCCGCGTCACCAGCGACTGCCCGCTGATCGATCCCGGCATTTGCGACCGGGTGATCCGGCTTCGTGCCGAGACCGGTGCCGACTACGCGGCCAACAACATGCCGCGGCTCTATCCGCACGGCCTCGATTGCGAGGTCTTCACCCGCGCCGCGCTGGATCGGGCCGATGCCGCCGCCACCGCGGCCTACGACCGCGAGCATGTGACGCCCTGGCTGCGCCGCACCGCCGACGTCACGCGGACCAGCCTGATCGGTCCCGGCTGGCCGGCCGTGCAGCAGCGCTGGACCCTGGATTTCCCGGAGGACTACGACTTCTTCGCGGCACTCTTCCCCTTGCTGCCGCAGGATCGCATCGCCGGCATGGACGAGGTGCTCGGCGTTCTCGCCGCGCATCCGGAGATCGTTGCGATCAACGCGCATCGCCGCATCGGCGGCCCCGGCGCAAAACCGGTTTCGACGCCCGCCGCGGTCTTCCGCTTCGAGGCCGACCAGAAAATCGGCATCGGCCATGCCATGCGCTCGAACGCCTTTGCGAGCCTGCTCGACCATCTCGGTTGGCGCGTGTTCTGGGCCATGTCCCAATCGTCCGCCGCCTTCCTGAAGGAGAGCACGGCACCGGGCGCGGTCATCGACATCACCCAGGGCTCCGCGGACGAACAGGCTGCCGCCATCCTGCAAGCCTGCGGCGGAAGCTGCGAGCTTCTGGTGGTCGATCACTATGGTGCGACGCTCGACCTCGAACGCGCGATGGCGCGCGCCGGTGCGACCGTGGCCGTGTTCGATGATCTGATCGAGGCGCAATCCGACGCCGATGTCATCCTCAACCCGGCCCCGGACGTCGTGCCGGATGACTATCGCGCGATCGCACGGCCGGAGACGCGCTTCCTGCTCGGCCCCGAGAACGCGCTCCTGCGCGCGCAATTCGCCGCCGCACGTTCGCAAGCCGCGGCGCGCATCGGTGGCCAACATAAAATCGCGCGCGTGCTGATCGCCTTCGGCGGCACCGATCCGGCGAACGGCACGGGGATCGCGCTCAAGGCGCTCGAGCCGACCGATATCGAGCGCATCGACGTGATGCTGGGCGCCAAGGCAACCCATCTCGACGCCGTGCGCAAGCAGGCCGCGCGCATGGGCGACCGCGTCCACCTGATGCTCGACGTCGCCGAAGTGGCGGAGACCATGGCCAAGGCCGATCTCGTCATCGGCGCGCCGGGAACCGGGACCTGGGAACGCGCCTGCCTCGGCCTGCCGAGCTTGCTGGTCGGCATCGCGCCCAACCAGAAGCTCAATGCCGAGACGGTGGCGGCGCGTGGTGCCGCCCTGGTCTGCGGCTTCCTGCCGGCCGACGCGGAGGACGAGGTCGCCGCCGGATTGCGCGCCGCGCTC
>JAYSFH010000794.1:0-1920 GCA_041913405.1 Dongia sp.
CGTCGAGGCCATGCACATCAACCTGCACAAGACCTTCTCGACGCCGCATGGCGGCGGCGGCCCCGGCGCCGGTCCGGTCGTGCTCTCGGAAGCGCTGGCGCCTTATGCACCGGTGCCCTATGTCGTCCACGGCAAGGGCGGCTTCGATCTCGTGGAGCATGATGAGAGCGGCAAATCCTTCGGACGCCTGAAGGGCTTCCACGGCCAGATGGGCATGTTCGTGCGCGCGCTCGCCTATATGATGAGCCACGGCTCCGATGGCTTGCGCCATGTGTCCGGCGATGCGGTGCTGAACGCCAACTACCTGCTCGCGGGCCTGAAGGACGAACTCACCCCCGCCTTCGACGGCACCTGCATGCACGAGGCGCTGTTCAACGACAGCTTCCTCGAAGGCACCGGCGTCACCACCCTCGACTTCGCCAAGGCGATGATCGACGAAGGATACCATCCAATGACCATGTATTTCCCGCTGGTGGTGCATGGCGCGCTGCTGATGGAGCCGACCGAGACCGAGAGCCGTGACGCCCTCGACCGCTATATCGAGAGCGTGAAGGGCCTGGCCAGGCGTGCGAAGGCGGGGGACAAGGCCTATTTCGAAGGCTGCCCCTATCACACGCCGCGGCGCCGCCTGGATGAGACGCTGGCCGCCCGCTCACCCCACCTGCGCTGGAAGCCGGAGGAGCCGA
The DNA here is from genome assembly GCA_041913405.1 of Dongia sp. Classification (GTDB taxonomy): domain Bacteria; phylum Pseudomonadota; class Alphaproteobacteria; order Dongiales; family Dongiaceae; genus Dongia. The sequence continues at coordinate 687 of JAYSFH010000794.1, forward strand.
AGAAGGCCGCGGAGTAGGGGCGATGCGCTGGCCGACCTTCGTCCTCGGCGGAATCGCGATCGCTGTGGTCGGCATCGCCGGCTGGGGGATCTGGGACTCGCATTGGGACCCTGAGGCCAAATGGATGGACACCGATCATCCGGACTGCCAGGCCTGGGACGCCTTCCCGCAACGGGATGAGACCGTGACCTGGACAGGCCCCTGCCGGTCCGGCAAGACCCAGGGTGAAGGTGTGCTCATCTGGTCCTACACCGACCGGACCGGGCAAGCGCGGAGCGAGTCCTATTCGGGGACCATGGTGGACGGCAAGGCGGAGGGCCGCGGCAGTTACGTCTTTCCCAACGGCAACCGCTACGATGGCGAGTACCGGGGCGGCAATGAGGACGGCCAGGGTGTCTTCCTCTGGAAGGACGCCAAATATTCCGGAGCCTGGAAAGACGGCAAGCCGCACGGCTTCGGCGTCTACACGATGGGCGACGAGAGCTACGAAGGCCAGTGGATCGAGGGTTGCCTCGATCACGACAACTCGGTGATTTCCCTGCGCGACGACGAGGAATGCGAGAGCATCCTGAACAAGAAATAGCGGCGCGGGTTGATCGCGGTGCGCGCCGGCGCTATCAGGTGACCCCCGGACTCCTTCGATGAGGTGAAGCTGGCATGACCACGGCATTGCTGATGATCGACATCCAACAGGGCATGTGGATGGAGCCGAAGCCGCCGCACAACGACCAGGCTTTCCTGAAAAACGCCAAGGCGCTGCTGGAGAAGGCGCGGGCGGCGCGGATTCCGGTGATCCATATCCGCCATGACGGCGGCGAAGGCGATCCGCTGCATGAAGGCGAGGAAGGCTACAAGATCCGGCCGGAAGTCGCACCCAAGGACGGCGAGAAGATCGTCACCAAGTATCACTGCAGCTCGTTCCGCGACACCGGGCTCGACGCCGAGCTGAAGAAGCTTGGGGTCGATAAACTGGTCGTCGCGGGGATGCAGACCGACTTCTGCGTCGACACCGCCTGTCGGGTGGCGCACGGGCTCGGCTACGACGTGACCCTGGCCGAGGACGCGCATACCACCCTCGACAACGCCACGATGAGCGCCGCGGAGACCATCGCCTATCACAGCGGATTGCTGAAGGACCGCTTCGCCCGGTTCCAGCCGGTCGCGCAGATCGAGTTCAAGTAAGCGGGCAGGACTGCCTAAGTCTTCCCATCCCCCGAGATCGGGGGAGGGGAGA
>JAYSFH010000795.1:0-1914 GCA_041913405.1 Dongia sp.
GAACCGCTCCATGCGCTTGAAGATCGGCAGCACGTCCTGGAAGCTCCAGCCGCGATTGCCGAGCTGCGCCCAGTGATCGTAGTCCTGCGCCTGACCGCGGATATAGACCATGCCGTTGATCGAGCTGGAGCCGCCCAGCATGCGGCCGCGCGGCACCACGATGCGCCGCCCGCCGGAGCCTTCGTCGGGCTCCGAGGAGTAGCACCAGTTGACCGCCGGATCGTCGATCATCTTGGAGACGCCGACCGGGACCTTCGACCAGAAGAAGTTCGAGCCCTGGGTGCCCGCCTCGAGCAGCAGGACGCGATGCTTGCCGCTCTCCGTCAGCCGGCTGGCGACGACCGCGCCCGCGGACCCGGCACCGACGACGATGTAGTCAAAGGTCGAGTCGTTGTTCATTTGCGTTCTCCCTCGATCCCAAGGGGAGCAGCCCCCGCACGCGCTGACAAGTCTCGACGCATGCTGACCGGCCTCCGGTTTCGCCCACGGGAATACCCTGCCATGCTGCAGGCCTTCCGGAGTGCTCATGCCGCAAAGCCCGCTCGATCTCTTTCGCCTCACCGGCCGCACCGCGCTGGTCACCGGTGCCCGCCGCGAGATCGGCCGGGCCATCGCCCTGGCGCTCGCTGGCGTGGGCGCGAAGCTGGCGATCCACCACGCCGATACCGAGGAAGAGAGGTCCGACGCCGCGTCGGTCGTGCGCGAGATCGAGCAGGCCGGCGGAACGGCGCGCGCCTTCGGCCAGGACTTCGCAGTAGCCGACGCGGGGCGTCATCTGGCGGCGGCCGTCTCGGCCTGGTCGCCGGTCGATATCCTGGTGCTCAACGCGTCGATCGAGCTGCCCGAACCCTACGATGAAGTCACGCGCGAGCGGTTCGACCGGCAGATTGCGGTCAACCTGCGCAGCCCGCTGGAGCTGTTGCAGGATCTCGTCCCGCCCATGGGCGCACGCGGCTGGGGACGGGTCGTCACCATCGGCAGCGTCCAGCAGGTCCGACCGCATCCGCAGATGATGGTCTATGCCGGCACCAAGGCCGCGCAGCTGAACTGGTCGTGGAATCTCGCCCGGCAGTTCGGGGGACGGGGCGTCACGGTGAACAACCTCGCGCCTGGCGCCATCCTGACGGCGCGCAACCGCGTTCAGATGGCCACCGAGGGCGAGGCGCTCGTCCAACGGATTCCGACCGGCCGACTCGGCCAGCCCGCTGATCTCGTGGGTGCCGCGCTTCTTCTCTGCTCGGACGCGGGCGCCTATATCAACGGAGTCAATCTTTACGTCGATGGCGGTCGCGCGATCGCCTAGGATTGCGCCTGCACGTCAGCAGGATCACATGGCCGCCGCTCCCGAGACTCGACTTTCCACCGCTGAAACGGACGCCCTCACGAAGATTGCCGGAACGATGGTTCCGGAGGATGCCGCTTTCGGTATGCCGGGTGCCGACGATCCCGCCATTCTTGACGATATCCTGAGGTCGATCGGCCGGGACCTGCCTCTCGTTCGCGAAGCGCTGGCCGCGATCGCGGCAAAGTCGGGCGGGGCGTTCGCGGAAATGGACCAAGTCGCGCGGGAAGCGCTGATCAACCAATGGTATCCGCGTGGCGGTGCGGCGGCCCTTGCCCTCGGACGGGTGATCGTGAGTGCCTACTACCGCGACGATCGCGTGCTGCTGGCTCTCGGTCACGAAGCCCGCGCGCCCTTCCCCAAGGGCTATGTGCTGGAGCAGGGCGACTGGTCGCTGCTCGAGGTCGTGCGCGGCCGGAAACCCTTCTGGCGCGACGATCGCGTCACCCCGGCGGGAGAGCGCTGACATGGCCGGCAACGAGAAGGTCGATGTGCTGATCATCGGCTCCGGCGCGTCGGGTGCGGCCGCGGCATGGAGCCTGGCCGAGACGAAGATGCGGATCCTGTGCCTG
>JAYSFH010000796.1:0-1900 GCA_041913405.1 Dongia sp.
TGGCAGAAGAGTCATGGCGGCGTGGTCCGGGTGGTGACGGCGGACGACGTGCCTGGCCGCAACTTGTTCGGCACGATCGGCCCCTTCGTCGACCAGCCAGTCTTCGCCCGCGACATCGTGCGCTTCAAAGGCGAGGCGATTGCGGCGGTGGTCCTCGAACCGGACCTCGCATGGCAATTCGATCTCAAGGATTTTCCGGTGGCCTGGGAGCCGCTGGCGTCGCTGACCGGCATGGCGGAAGCGACCGATCCCAAGGCGGTGCAGCTCCATGCCAGCCGCGGCGGCAATATCCTGACCAGCGGCATCGTGCAGCGCGGCGATGCCGCGGCGGCGATGGCCGATGCGGATGTGACCGCGGAAGGCGCGTTCGAGACCGGTTTCGTCGAGCACGGCTATATCGAGCCCGAGGCCGGCTTTGCGCGCCGGGTCGGCGACCGGATCGAGATCCAGGCCTGCACCCAGTCGCCCTATCTCGACCGTGACGAGATGGCGGCCATCCTCGGCATTGCGCCGGAGGATGTGCGGATCATCCCGACCGCGGTCGGCGGCGGGTTCGGGTCGAAGCTCGATCTCTCGGTGCAGCCCTTCATCGGCGTCGCCGCCTGGGTGCTGGACCGCCCGGTGCGTATGGTCTATTCGCGCCCCGAGACGATGATGTCGACCACCAAGCGGCACCCCTCGCAGATCCGCATGAAGATCGGCGCCTCGAAGGACGGCAAGCTGCGCGCGATCGAGTTCCACGGCGATTTCAACACCGGCGCCTATGCCTCCTGGGGGCCGACGGTCGCGAACCGCGTGCCGGTCCATGCCTCCGGCCCATACTTCGTGCCCAACTACCGCGCGACGACGAGGGCCATTCACACGCATCTTGTACCCGCTGGCGCCTTCCGCGGCTTCGGCGTGCCGCAGGCCGGCGTCGCGCAGGAGCAGCTCTATGACGAGCTGGCCGAGAAGCTCGGTCTCGACCCGCTGCAATTCCGCCTCAAGAACGCGCTGACCGCCGACCAGCCGACCGTCTGCGGCCAGGTCCTGGGTGCCGGCTTCGGCTACAAGGCCTGCCTCGAAGCCCTGGCGCCGCATTGGAAGCGCGCGCGCGCCGAGGCGGAAGCGTTCAATGCTTCGGCGACCCGCTATCGCCGCGGCGTCGGGATCGCCGGCATGTGGTATGGTTGCGGCAACACCTCGCTGCCGAACCCTTCCACCATCCGCCTCGGGTTGAAGCCTGATGGCCGCATCGCGCTCTACCAGGGTGCGGTCGATATCGGGCAGGGTTCCAACACCGTGGTGACGCAGATCAGCGCCGATGCGCTGGGTGCGCCGATCGACCGCTTCGATCTGCTGAGTGCCGACACCGACCAGACGCCCGATTGCGGCAAGACCTCGGCCTCGCGGCAAACCTTCGTCACCGGCAAGGCCGCGTTTCTCGCTGGGCGCAAGCTCCGCCAGGAGATCCTGCGCCTCGCCAATGCGGGTGAGGACGCGCGCCTCACTTTCGGCGACGGCCGGGTTGCGGTTGAGGAACAGGGGCAGAGCCGGGCGCTCGACCTGAAGCGCCTTCCCATCGATGACCGCGGCTATGTGCTGCTGGTCGAGGAGACCTTCGACCCGCCGACTTCGCCGTTGGACAAGAACGGGCAGGGCTCGCCCTATGCGGTCTATGGCTCGGGCGCGCATATCGCCGAGATCGAGGTCGATACCGATCTCGGGACTGTGCGGGTCTTGAAGATGACCTGCGCCCATGATGTCGGTCGCGCGGTCAACCCGACCCTGATCGAAGGCCAGATCGAAGGCGGCGTGGCGCAAGGCCTCGGCATGGCGCTGATGGAGGAGTTCTTTCCCGGCAAGGGCGAGAACCTGCACGACTACCTCATTCCCACGATCGGCGACATGCCACCGGTGG
>JAYSFH010000797.1:0-1897 GCA_041913405.1 Dongia sp.
GGAGCGGTTCGGCGCCTGGGCGGCGGACTACTTCGACGAGGGGCAGGCACTCTGGGTCGCGCCGAAGGGAAGGAGCGCCTATGCCGCCTGGCGCGCGGTGGCGACCCACGATCTGACACCGGAGATCGCCGGTCTTTCGGGCTTCGCGCTCCATGTATCGGAAGCGCCCGAGAACGCACCGGCGGCGGTGGCGCGGATCGCAGATCGCCTCGGTCTCGACGGCTGTGCCGCCGAGACCTACTTCCACCAAATCCTCATGACCCTGGGCGGCTGGGCACAATATGCGCGCTACAAGCTTTGGCAGGCCGAGCTCGGCGGTCAGTCAGACACCACGGCCACGGAGTTCCTGGCGATCCGCCTGATCTGGGAAGAGGCGCTGTTCCTGCGCTACGGCGCGCAGATCGCAGAGGGCTGGGAAAGGGCATGCCAGGAGCATGCGGCGCCGATCACTCCGAACGCCGATCTCGTCGTGGACGCCATCCTCCAGGAGGCGGCGGAGCGCGCCGCGCAGAGAGAATTGGAGCGGATACTGGCGGAAACTGCACAATCGCCGGCCGACGATGCCGCGCGGCGCGAGGCGGAGCGCCCGGTGCTGCAGGCTGCTTTCTGCATCGACGTCCGTTCCGAAGTCTTCCGGCGCGCGCTCGAGAGTCTCGATCCCCGCATTCAAACGCTCGGCTTTGCCGGATTCTTCGGACTCGCGGCATCGCATCGCAGATTTGCGTCGGATGTCGAGGAGCGGCGGCTGCCGGTCCTGCTCAATCCGGCCCTGAGGTCGCTCTCCGGCGGTCTCGAAATCCTGGAGCAGGACCGGTCGGCCCGGTTCAGGGCGCGGGCCAAGCGGGCCTGGGGACGATTCAAGCTCGCAGCGGTTTCCTCCTTCGCCTTCGTCGAGGCGACAGGGCCCGTCTATGTCGGCAAGCTGCTGATCGATGCGCTCGGCCTTCACGGTTCGGCGCCGCCACGGGATCCGGCGCCGCGCCTCGATCCTGCGCCCGATGCGGCAACCCGGGTGAAGATCGCCGAGACGGTGCTGCGGGCGATGTCTCTCACCGGCAATTTCGCGCGGGTCGTCCTGCTTGTCGGTCACGGCGCAAACGTCGTCAACAACCCGCATGCCAGCGCCCTCCATTGCGGCGCCTGCGGCGGCTATTCCGGCGAGATCAATGCCAGATTGCTGGCCGCGCTCCTCAATGATCGGGCAGTGCGGGGCGGCCTCGAACGGAGCGGCATCGCGATACCGGCCGAAACGCTCTTCCTCGGCGCATTGCACGATACGACCACCGACGCGGTCACTCTCTATGTCGAGGATTGCGCTACGCGGACCCATGGGGCCGACTTCGCTCAGGCCGCAGACTGGCTGGCGGCGGCCGGAAGACTGGCGAGAGCCGAGCGCGCCTTGCGCCTGCCGCGCGCGAAGCACGCAGCCGCGATCCGCCGGCGCAGCCGCGACTGGGCGGAGACCCGGCCGGAGTGGGCGCTCGCCGGATGCAGCACCTTCATCGCCGCGCCACGCCGGCGGACGGCGGGCAAGAAACTGGGGGGACGCGCCTTCCTGCACGACTACGACTGGAGGCAGGACAGCGGCTTCTCGATCCTCGAATTGATCCTGACCGCCCCGGTCGTCGTCGCCAGCTGGATCAGCCTGCAGTATTTCGGCTCGACGGTCGCGCCCGAAGTCTTCGGCGGCGGCAACAAGCTGCTGCACAATGTCACCGGCGGCATCGGGGTGGTCGAAGGGAACGGGGGAATCCTGCGCGCCGGCCTGCCCTGGCAATCGGTCCACGACGGCGCGCGGTATGCTCACGATCCGCTGCGCTTGTCCGTCTGCATCGAGGCACCACGCGAAGCGATCTCGGAAATCCTGCAGCGCAACCGCAGTCTGCGCGCCTTGTTC
>JAYSFH010000798.1:0-1897 GCA_041913405.1 Dongia sp.
CTTGTTCATATTTCTCGGGGGTTTGGCGGCTTTTTTGCGATACCAGGATGACCCCGAAGCGCCGGTCGGAAACCGCCGTTTTGCCCGAACCACCTGCATTGTGCCACCGCTTGACCGGGCGACTGCTGCACCGCAAGGTGCGCCCCATGCCCCATGACCTCCGCGCCCCCATCCCCGCCCCCTTTATATCGACCAGCCTCACCGTCATTCCCGCATGGATCGACGGCAACGGGCATATGAACGTCGCCTACTACTTAAAGGCGTTCGACGAGGGCTTCGACGCCGCTTATGACGCGATCCAGTTCGGCTTCGACATGATCGAGCGCCGCGGCGTCTCCACCATGGCGGCGGAGATGCACATCACCTATCAGGGCGAGCTGTTCGAGGGCGACCCGATCCGGATCGAGACCCAGCTCATCGATTTCAACCGCAAGCGCTTCCACTGGTTTCAGCAGATGCGCCATGGCGAGACGCTGAAGCTCGCCGCGACCTGCGAATGGATGATCCTGTTCATCGATATGAACAAGCGCAAGGTCGCCGAGATGCCAGACGACATCTTCGAGCTGATCAGCCGGGTGAAAGAAGCGCATGCGCATCTGCCGCGGCCGCCGGAAGTCGGGCGGAGCATCTCGCTGGAGAACAAGCGGCGGGGGTAGTTCTACTGCGCCTTGATGACCTGGCCGTTGGCGTCGAAGTCGGCGCAGGCGAGCGGGAGGAATTTCTCGGCGATCGCTTCCGGCGTCGGGAGCGTCTGCGGGTCTTCGCCGGGATAGGCGGCGGCGCGCATGCCGGTGCGGGTGCGGCCGGGATCGATCAGGTTGGCGCGGATCTTGGTGGACTTCACTTCTTCGGCGTAGATCTTGACCAGCATCTCCAGCGCCGCCTTGGAGATCGAATAGGTGCCCCAGAACGGGCGCGCCTGGCTGCCGACGCTGGACGAGACGAAGATCGCCCGCCCCGCTTCCGAGAGACGGAGCAGTGGGTCGAGACTGCGGATCAAGCGCCAGTTGGCGGTCAAGTTGATGTCCATAACGCGCTGGAATTCGGCGGGCTCGATATGGCCGACCGGCGCCAGGGTGCCGAGATCGCCGGCATTGCCGACCAGCACGTCCAAGCGGCCGTAGCGCTCGTAGAGGGCGGCGCCTAGGCGATCGATCGCCTCGAACTCGCGGAGGTCGAGCGGTACCAGCAGGCTGGTCTTGCCGTTGATGGCGCGGACCTCGTCGTCCAGCTCCTCGAGTCCGCCGGTGGTGCGGGCGACCAGGATGAGCTCGGCGCCCTCGCGCGCGAACAGCTTCGCGACCGCCTTGCCGATGCCGCGCGAGGCTCCGGTCACGAGCGCGATCTTGCCCGCGAGACGACCTTCAGACGATGACATCAGGAGGCGCGTTCCGCGAGCAGGGAAAGTTGTGGTGTGCCGTCGCTGCCGCTCTGGTCGGTGAGCTCGGTCGGATAGTCACCGGTGAAGCAGGCGTCGCAATATTGCGGCTGGTTGGGGTCGCGGCTCTTGTGGCCCATGGCGCGATAGAGACCGTCGATCGAGATGAATGCGAGCGAGTCACAGCCGATGAACTCGGCCATCTCCTTCAGGTTCATGCGCGAGGCAAGGAGCTGTTTCCGCTCCGGCGTATCGATGCCGTAGAAGCAGGAATGGCTCGTCGGCGGGCTGGAGATGCGCATATGCACTTCCGTCGCACCGGCGGCGCGCATCATCTCGACGATCTTCTTCGAGGTGGTGCCGCGCACGATGGAATCATCGACCAGGATGATGCGCTTGCCTTGCACCTTGGCCCGGTTGGCGTTGTGCTTCAGCTTGACGCCCAGATGTCGGATCTGGTCGGTCGGTTCGATGAAAGTGCGGCCGACATAGTGGTTGCGGATGATGCCGTATTCGAAG
>JAYSFH010000799.1:0-1895 GCA_041913405.1 Dongia sp.
CGGACTTCCCGGGCATCGGCGGGCATATCAATCTGTCGCTGCAGGATCGCAAGTCGACCAGCAATGCCTTCACCGACCCGCGCGACCCGCAGGGCTTGAGCGACATCGCGCGCCGCTTCCTGGCCGGCATCATCGACCTGGTGCCGGAGGTGTTCGCGCTCTGCGGGCATACGGTCAACGCCTACCGCCGGCTGGCGCCCGGCAGCTGGGCGCCGAAGACGGTGAGCTGGGCGCCCTACAATTACGCCGCCGCGGTCCGCACCGCCGCCGAGACCCCGGGGCAGACGCGGCTGGAGCTGCGGCTGCCGGGAAGCGACACGAACGTCTATCTGGCACTGGCGATGATGCTGGGGGCGGGGCTGGACGGGCTCGAGCGCGGCCTCGACCTCGCCGATCCGCCGATCGCAAGCGGCGGTCCCAACGAGATTCCGCCGAACGCGCCGCGCCTGCCCTCGGATCTGCTGGAGGCAACCAAGCGCCTGCGCGGCAGCGCCGCCGCAAGGAGGATCTTCGGCGACTCCTTCGTCGAGCATTTCGCGATGGTCTGCGAGGCGGAAGACGCGGCATTACGCCGCGCGGTCAGCGACGCTGAAGTCCGGCGCTATCTGGAGGTGGGCTAGCGGGGCAAGCGGCGGTCAGAAATGCTTGGCATGCCCGAGAAGATGGGACACGCCGAGGATCGCGCCGCTGAGGGTGGCCAGTCCGATCTTCGCCGGCGTGACAAATCCCGCGGCATCATCGGCCGCGGCGAAGTCGTCGCCATCGATCTCGTCGCCGAGGACGTCCGCGGTGTCGTCCCTGTAGATGAACTCGTTGAGGTCCATGTTTCTCTCCGCCTGGCACAGCGCAGCGCGCCGCGCCCAAGAGATTGCGCATACCGGCGATTTGGGAGCGCCTGTTCCGGAGATCAAGCCATCGATCGGCCGGTCACCCGCCTCTGTGTCCGGCATCACATCTGGAATCATTGCATTTTAGGCAATCTGGTGCCCGGACAGGCGGCTGTCCGCCGCCGGTCAGGTCTGGGCGCGGTCGCTCCGCAGCCATCGGAACAGCTCGGCGCGCCGCGCGTTCGAGAGCGCCGACCACTGTTCGGGCTTGCGTTCGTTGATATGCGGGTCCGCGGATCGGCTCCGCGCCCCCACGGTCTCCGGCGGCATGGCCGCGGTGTCGAGCGTCGGCTGCAGGAACTGCGCGAATCGGAACATCGTGTCCAGGCCGCCGAGATCGGCGGATTCGATCGGGCCGGTGACGCCGAGCCGCCGGCCGATGCTGTTCTTCACCACCGCATCGATCGCCTCCGCCGAAGCGGCACCAGAGGCCCAGAGCGACCAGGCCTCGCGCAGGATCGCGAACTGGATGCGGTTGCCGATGAAGCCCGCGATCTCCCGGGCGATCACGACCGGCTCCTTGCCGGCATCGCGCAGCCGCGCGCAGGTCCAGTCGAGGACGGCCGGGTCGGTTTCCGGGGCGCCGCAGACCTCGACCAGCGGCAGGAGCTGCGGCGGATACCAGAAATGGGTGGCGATCACGCGGCCTTTGTTCTTCACGCGCGGCGACAACTCGCTGGCCGGATGGCCGCTCGAGGAAGCCAGCACCGCATCCGGTCGGGTGATCTGGTCGAGCCGCTCGAAGATCGAAAGCTTCAGCGCCATGTCTTCCGGCACCGCTTCGATCACCAGCTCCGCCGGGGCGGCATCGTCGAGGTTGGTGGTCGTCCGGATCCGCGCCACCGCTGCGTCGATGTCTTTCTCCTCGAACAGCCGCTCGCGGGCGAACTCCGCGCGGCTCTGCCGGATGCGCTTGACCGCTTCCTCGAGGCTCGCCGCGCTGCGGCCGACCAGGATCACATCCGTCCCGGCGGCGGCGAAGACTTCGACAATGCCATGGCCGATGAT
>JAYSFH010000800.1:0-1895 GCA_041913405.1 Dongia sp.
CCGGGACCCCCCGGGGCATGCCGTGCTTAAATGGCGTCCGCGCGGGGCTTCCCCCGGCGATCTGGTGCCGCAGGATTCACCCCTCGACTGGAATATAGAAGTCCAGCACCGAGCCGGCTTTTTCCGGGTTGAACTGTTCGCCGTAGACTTCGAGGTCGATGCCGCCGCTGGGCTTGCGGCCGCAGTTCGGCAGCCCCTCGGTGAAGATGTATTTCATCGCCGCCCGCATCTGCGGATGGATCTCGCCCGCGGCGAGCGTGATCCGGAAGACCACATAGGTCTGCGCCGGAACCTGCATCAAGGTGAGCTCCGTGGGCGGCTTCCGGCCGGGTGTGATTTCGGCGGCGGCCATGTAGCTGAAGCTGCCTTCCTCCTCATTGGACCCGTAGCAGAGGCCGTAGCAGACGGGGGAGGTCTGGTCGTCGAACGGCATCAGCGCCCGGAGCTTCGGCCAGATCGCCGGGATCGCCGCCATGTTGTCCTTGGCGATCCGCTCGGAAAATCCGGCGACCACGAAAGCAGCCTTGCGGGTGACGCCCTCGAGCCGGGTGACGTTGGGTTTCACGGCGGGAATCTGGTTCATGGCTTTCTCCATGGCTGAGGCCTGGTAGCGGACGGGGTCGCGCTTGTAGCGGCCCGGCGTCACTCCGAAGACCTGCGCGAAGGCGCGGGTGAAGGCTTCCTGGGATTCGAAGCCGCAATCGAGGGCGAGGTCGATCAGCGCCGGCGCTTCGAAGTCGTCGTGGACGCCGGGATTGCAGCCGAGCCGCGCGGCCGCGCGCAGCATGCGGCGGCGGCGCACGTAGGCCATCACGCTCTCGCCGATCCGCGCGGTGAAGAGGCGCGAGAAATGGAACGGCGACAGTTCCGCGACATCGGCCAGTACGGCGACGCTCAAGGGGTCGAAAAGGTGCCGCTCGATATGCGCCAGCACGTGATCCAGCGGATCGCCGGTGCTCGGCGCGGGTGCGCAGGGTTCGGGAAGTGGCTTCAGCTTCATGGCGCGAAGCTTGGCGCATTCCCGCACGCCTGTCTTGATGGCGATTGCTGCCCGTCTAGGCGGGCTTGAGCGGGGCGATCTCGTATTTTTCCGCCAGCACAGCGAGCTTTTCGGCGATGCCGGGGTGGAGGGCGACACCCTCGCGTTCCGCCTGGCGCTTCTTCGCCACGGCGAGCTGGCCGGGAAGGCGCACCGGGTTCTGCGGGTCGCGCGGCTTGGCGGCGAGGCAGAGCTCGGCGGTGAAATCCATCTGCCGCAGGAAGGCCTCCTCGCCGGCGAAGCGCGACGGCGCGATCGCCAGCACGGTGACGGCGGCGCCCCAATCGGTCGGCTTGTCGGCGCGGCCGTAGCCGCCGAGGCCTTGGGTCAGCGCCTCGACCAGCAGGCCCAAACCGAAGCCCTTGTGACCGTGATCCTGGCCGCCGACATGGAGCAGCGTGCCGCCCTTGCCGACCACGTTCGGGTCGTCGGTGAGCTTGCCCTCGGCATCCTGCAGCCAGAGGCCGCCGAGTTTGCGGCCCTCGTTCTTCGAGCGGCCGACCATGCCAAGGGTGGTGATCGAGGTCGAGACGTCGATCAAGATCGGGTCCGGGCGGCGCGGAATGCCGGCGGCAATCGGGTCCGGCATCAGCACCGGCGTAAGCCCTCCATGGGGCGCCACCTTGGATTCCCCCGGATCGGAGGAGAGCACCAGGATGAGAGTGCCCTTGCGCGCCGGCTCTTCGAGGAAGGCGGCGAGGCAGGCGATGTGGTGGCTGCGGCGGAGCGTGATCGCCGCGAGGCCGAACTTTTCGGCGCGGGCGACCGCTTCCGTCACAGCGAGCTCGGTGGTCCAGAGACCGGGCAGGCGGCGCGCGTCCCAGCAGGCGGCGGCGCCGTGATCGGCGATCACGTC
>JAYSFH010000801.1:0-1877 GCA_041913405.1 Dongia sp.
AGCCCCGGCGCCACCCTGGTCTCCACCGTGGGCATGGGTGACGAGATCCTGAAGGAATTGGATCGCCTGGGCGCCTGACAGGTTCCGCGGATGCTCGCGTCGGCATGTTGATTTGTGTCAAGATGCGCGGCGGCGGGATTGTCTAAAGAAGAACCGGACTCCCGATCCCATTGCCCCGCCCAAGTCGGAGGACGACCATGGCCTTCAAGCATATCCTGGTTCCGGTTTTCGGCTATGACGCCGACCGCACCGCGCTCGACGCCGCGCTGACCCTGGCCAAGCGCGGCGGCGCGCATATCTCCGCCCGCCACATCAAGGTCGACCCGATGGAATCGGTGCCGCTGATGGTCGATGTCGGCGTGGCCGCGACCGAGCTCATCGAAGCGGTCGAGCGCCATGCCGAGACCCGGGCCAAGGCGGCGGCCGCGACCTTCGAGGCCTGGCGCAGCGCCCACAACCTCAACGTCGATGACACGCCGAGCCTGCGCACCAACACGATCAGCACCGCGTTCAAGCTGCTGGAAGGCGCGGAAGACGAGCTCATCATCAAATACGGCCGGCTGACCGACATCGTCGTCATGGGCCGTCCCAGCGGCGAGGAAGCCGGCGACCAGGTCCTGAGCCGCATGGAAGACGCGCTGTTCGGCGCCGGCCAGCCGGTGCTGCTGGTGCCGAACGGGATGGCGCAGGCGGCACTCGACAAGCTGGTCACCGGACCGGCGCTCATTTCCTGGAACGGCAGCATCGAAGCGACGCGGGCGATCTCGCAGGCGCTGGATCTCCTGCGCGGCATGAACGACGTGCGCGTGCTCTCGGTGGTCGAGGGCAAGAAGGACCGCCACCCGGCCTCCGATCTCGTCCGCTATCTCGCCTGGGAAGGCGTCACCGCCGCGATGATCGAATCCTCGCAGAGCACCGGCAGCGCCGCCGAACAGATCCTGGCGACCGCGAAGGGCGTCGGCGCCGGCTTCGTGCTGATGGGCGGCTACAGCCACGGCCGTCTGCGCCAGCTGATGCTGGGCGGGGTGACCAGCCACATGATGGACCACGCCGATCTGCCTGTGCTCATGGCGCACTAGGCGGCTCCAAAAGAGCCGAAACCCGGCGAATCGCCGGGTTGACCGTCAAAATAACGCTTCTCCCTCCAGGCGACCGGGGGTAGACTGCGCCTCCTTGAAGGATCGGGCGGAGGGCCGGGTCATGGTGCGCAAACTCGTTCTGGGACTGGTGACGTTGCTGGCTTTGGCCGGCGCCGCGTCCGCTTGCCCGTTCAGCGCGTCCAACACCAGCGACGACAGCACGTCGACCAGCCAGTTGCCGACCACCACCCAGACCGAGACCAAAACCGGAGGGTGACCTGCGGCCTGTCGAGTTTTCGAACGGCCGCACCCTCGTGCGGCCGTTTTGCTTTGCGTGAAAATTTTCTGAGAGAGATGTGAGGAAGAGATGAGTTACCGAGTGGCAGTGGTGGGCGCGACCGGCAATGTGGGTCGCGAGATGCTGAATATCCTGGCCGAGCGCCAGTTTCCGGTGAAGGACGTGATCCCGCTCGCGTCCGAGCGTTCGATCGGCTCCGAGATTTCGTTCGGCGAGGACGATGTGCTCAAGGTCCGCGCCCTGAACAACTTCGACTTCAAGGGCGTGGACATCGTCCTCAGCTCCGCCGGGGCGAAGATTTCGGCGGACTTCGCGCCGAAGGCCGCCGCGGCCGGCGCCATCATCGTCGACAACACCAGCTTCTTCCGCATGGACCCGGACGTGCCGCTGGTGGTGCCGGAGGTGAACCCCGAGGACATCGCGCTCTATCGCAAGAAGGGCATCATCGCCAACCCGAACTGCTCGACCATCCAGATGGTGGTGGCGCTGAAGCCGCTGCA
>JAYSFH010000802.1:0-1872 GCA_041913405.1 Dongia sp.
ATCAGATGCCCGCCGGGCTTCAAGATCCGCTTCGCTTCGGCCGCAGCGAGATCGCCGTCGAACCAGAACCAACAAGTGCCGGCGCTGATGAGATCGAACTGCGAAGCCGACAGCCCGGTCGCCTCGGCTTTCGCCTGCACATATTCCACCGAGACGCCCGCCTCGGCATCGAGCGCCTTGGCCTGGGCCATCATCTCCGGCGCGATGTCGAGGCCGGTGACGATGCCGCCGCGCCGGGCGAAGCCGCGCGCCAAGGTGCCGGTGCCGGTCGCGAGATCGAGCACGCGCATTCCCGGCCGGAACAGCCCAGCGGCCTCGATGCGGTCGAAGAACCAGTCGGGGAAGCCGGCGCGGTGCTTGGCATAGTCACCGGCCGCGTGGTTCCAGTCGGTCTTGAAGCTCAGCCCTACAGTCATGCGGCCATTTTGCTTCTGGACAGGCGAAATGCAAGCCGGGCAAGGTGCCTGGCATGATGCGCAGGAACTCCTCCCCGGAAATCGCGATCGTCGGCGGCGGCATGGTCGGCATGACCCTGGCCGCGGCCACGTCGGGCGCCGGGATTCCCACCACCTTGATCGAGGCCGAGCCGCTGCCGGCGATGACCGAGGCGACCTTCGACGGGCGCTCCTCGGCCATCGCCTACGGCTCGCAGCAGGTGCTGGCGGGAATCGGCGCCTGGCAATATCTCGAGGCGGATGCCTCGCCGATCCGCGAGATCCGCGCCTCCGACGGCGGCTGGCGCTCCAGTCTCGCCGGGACCGCGCATGAAAGTCCGTTCTTCGTCCATTACAGCCATCGCGACTTGCCGGAGGGCGCCGTCGCGGCCGGGACGCAGCCGCCGTTCGGCTGGATCGTCGAGAATCGCGCGATCCGCCGCGGGTTGCTGAAGCGGCTCGCCGAGACGCCGAACCTCACGCATATCGCGGCGGCCCGCGTCGCCGAGGTCGCGTTCCAGGGCGGTGCAGCCGTGTTGCGGCTGCAGAACGGCGACGAGATCCGCGCACGGCTGGTGATTGCCGCCGACGGCCGGCATTCCGCGGTGCGGCGCTTCGCCGGGATCGGCTTCAAGGAATTCGGCTACAACCAGACCGCCATCGTCTGCACCGTGGCGCATGAACGCGACCATCACGGCGTCGCGCATGAGAACTTCCTCCCCGCCGGACCTTTCGCGATGCTGCCGATGACCGACGCAGACGGGATGCACCGCTCGTCGATCGTCTGGACCGAAGATCCGCGGATCGTGCCCTGGATGCTGGGCCTCGATGACGCGAGCCTGGCATCGGAGATCGAGCGCCGCTTCGGCACCACCCTCGGCAAGCTCACACCGATCGGCCCGCGCTTCTCCTACCCGATGCGGCTGCTGCTGGCGGACTCCTACGCCAAGGATGGCGTCGTGCTGGTCGGCGACGCAGCGCATGCGATTCACCCGGTGGCGGGCCAGGGCTTCAACCTCGGCGTCCGCGACGTCGCGGCTTTGGCGGAGGCGCTGGTCGACGGCCATCGGTTGGGCCTCGATCTCGGCAGCCTGGCGGTGCTGGAGAACTACGCGCGCTGGCGGCGCTTCGACAACCTGCTGCTGACTGGGTTCACCGACGGGCTGGTGCGGCTGTTCTCCAACGACCTTCCGCCAGTCAGGCTCGCGCGGGATCTCGGCTTCTTCGCGTTCAATCTCGCCAAGCCGCTGAAGCGCATGGCGATGAAGCACGCCATGGGCGTGGTCGGCGACCTGCCGCGGCTGGTGCGCGGGTTGCCGCTTTAAGGCTCGCGCTTCAAGCCCCGCTCTTCCAGCGCGCGCAGGTAGGCGGCGAAGAGCTCGTCGGCATGCTTGCCGAGCCCGTAGAGATAGCGCCAGGTATAGATGCCGGTGTCGTG
>JAYSFH010000803.1:0-638 GCA_041913405.1 Dongia sp.
CCTGACGCGGTCAGCACGGCGTCAGTGAAGGGCGCTCATGATCGCGGACCGCGGCACACCCCACGCAAGCCGCGGCGCAACTGGAAGAGGATTTGAACCATGAAGAGGCATTCAGTCGCCGGCATCCTGCTGGCGGCAACGACAGTGGTTGGCTTCGCGACGGCGGCATCGGCGGCCACGCCCACGCCGGTCAAAGTGGAGCTTTGGAACAAGGCGGATGGCAGCCAGGGCATGAGCCTCAGCGCCGACCATGCGAAGGCCGGCAAGGTCGACTTCGAGGTGAAGAATTCGTCGACATCGATGGTGCACGAGTTCCTGATCTGGAAGACCGATCTCGCCTTCGACAAGTTCCCGAAGGATCCCGACAACCCGGCCAAGGTGGATGAGGACAAGCTGAAGGGCGTGCAGGAACTCAGCAGCGATCTCGATCCCGGCAAGTCCGGCTCGCTCACCATGAATCTCAAGCCCGGCCGCTATGTGGTGTTCTGCAACCAGCCGGGTCATTTCGATGCCGGCATGCATCTGGTCTTCACGGTCAGCAAGTAAGGACGATGATCCCGAAGCGGGGGGCCGCGCGGGCGCCGCGGGGCCGCCCGCGCGGCCGTGGGCGGGAAATGGGTTGTGGCGCCCCCGCGCGG
>JAYSFH010000803.1:648-1870 GCA_041913405.1 Dongia sp.
CCTTCGCGAAGTTGCACGGAAATTGCTTAGAGCCGCCCGTCCTGGGGGCTGTTCCGTCGCATCATGTCGCAAGAGAGAGTTGTTTCCGTCGAGACGCTGAGCCGGCTGCAGCGTACTTGGGCGCGCCTGGTGATGAGCGGAAAGCCCAATGGCCTAGCGGAAAAGCCTGGATTGCTGGCTTCCCTGGAGCAGGTCGGCGGCGAGTTCAGCCAGCTGCGCGGCGAACTCGTCGATGCGCTGGCGGAATCTCAGGGCCGTGAGACTGCCGTCGAATTGGGCACCCGTGCTCAAATTTCCATCGACATTCTGATCCGCAATCTCTTCGAGCGCACCGCCGACGTCGGATTCCTCGCGGAAGACGGCGCGATCATCGAGAGCCTTTCCGCCGCTGAAACCTCCGAATCCGAGATCGCGGCATTGCGGCAGCGGCTCGATGAATACGTCGCCAAGTATTCGGTCTACGACGACATCGCGGTCTACCGATCGAATGGCATGCTGCATGTGACGCGGCTGGAAGAAGCGAGCCGCTTCGGCGCCGAGGATCCGCTGGTCGGCGCTGCGCTCGGGCAGCCCGGCAGCTTCCGCGAGATCTTCCGGCGCGCGACGGATGGCACGGCGCAGCTGCTCTATGTGCAGACGATCCCCGGCCCGAACCGCGTGCCGATCGGCGTCCTGGCGCTCTCCTTCAAGTTCGACGACGAGATGCGGGGCATCTTCGCCAGCCTGCTCAAGGGTGCGACGCCCGGCCTGATCCTCGGCATCGTCGATCGCGACGACCATGTGATCGCCAGCAGCGATTCCGGCAGTCTCGCCATCGGATCCCGCCTCGAGATCGAGGCGGAGAAGTTGGTCACCTTGGTGCTCGACGACGCGGATTATCTCGCGCTGCGGCGCCCGACCCGCGGCTATCAGGGCTTCTCCGGCCTCGGCTGGAGCGGCGTCGCCTTGCGCCCGGCTCTGCTCCGGCGGGACGCTGAGGAATCGACACCATCGGAAGAGCAGGACGGGCGCGCGATCGCCGCCTCGGCGATCGTATCGGATGCCTTGAAGCAGATCTCGCGCCGTGCCTATGCGATCGATTCCGACCTGCATCTGATCGGCCTCAACGGCAAGATCGCCGCCGACCGCGAGAACAACCGCGTGCTGCCCGCCGTGCTCGGCAGCATCCGCGAGGTCGGCGAGCAAATCCGCAACGCCGTGCACGGCGTGATCGGCACGCTCT
>JAYSFH010000804.1:0-1870 GCA_041913405.1 Dongia sp.
AACAGCTTCTTCTGCGCCGCGGTGGTGCCGATCTTCACCAGGCTCCACGAGTGCAGGATGTATTCTTGAATCGACGCGCGAATCCACCACATGGCGTAGGTGGCCAGGCGGAAACCGCGGTCGGGATCGAAGCGCTTCACCGCCTGCATCAGGCCGACGTTGCCCTCCGAGATGATCTCGGAAATGGGCAGGCCGTAGCCGCGATAGCCCATGGCGATCTTCGCCACGAGGCGAAGGTGGCTCGTCACCATGCGATGCGCCGCCTCGGAATCCTGATGCTCGGCGTAGCGCTTGGCGAGCATGAACTCCTCGTCGGGCTCCAGCATGGGGAACTTGCGGATCTCCGAGAGATACCGCGAGAGGCCGCTGTCGCTGCTCAGCGCCGGTAGGGTACGCAATGCTGTGGTCGCCATGTCTTCCAAATCCCCGTACTAGCCTCGGCACGTCCTCGCCCCAATGATACGGGGAAAGGGCCGTTTCCGTGCGGTGGACCCATCATTCAGTTATACGCAAAGTATACCTGAGCAGATCAGTCAACCACTGGATTAAAATAGGTTAACGCGCCGGCGATTCAAGGGGTAGGCCGGAATTGCCGGCCCGCTCCGTTAAGCCCTTCGTCCATAACGCTGAATCAGTTACTCAACGGCATCCTGAAGGGTCTGTTCCAGGCGGCGGAGATCCGCCGGCGATTCGGACTGCCAGCGGAGATGTCGCCCGCTTCTCGGGTGGTCGAAGCCGAGCAGGGTGGCGTGCAGGGCCTGCCGCGGGAAGGCCTCGGCGGCCCGGCGCGCTTCCGGAGCGAGGCGGGCGCGGCGGGCCGGGGTCGGCTTGCCGTAGGTGGGATCGCCGATCAGCGGATGGCCGAGCTTCGCCATATGCACCCGGATCTGATGGGTGCGGCCGGTCTCCAGCCGGCATTCCACCAGGGCGGCGCCGAGGCCGAAGCGCTTCAGCACGCGGTAATGGGTGATCGCCGGCTTGCCGCCCCGGCTCACCACCGCCATGCGCTTCCGGTCGACCGGATGCCGGCCGATGTTGCCTTCGACCGTGCCGGCGGAAGGTGAGGGCACGCCCCAGACCAGGCAGAGATAGGCGCGCTCGATGTCATGCGCGGCGAAGGCGGCGGAGAGCGCCTTGTGCGCGGCATCGTTCTTCGCGGCGACGATCAGGCCGCTGGTGTCCTTGTCGATGCGGTGCACGATGCCCGGGCGCTTCTCGCCGCCGATGCCGGAGAGGCTGTCGCCGCAATGGGCGATCAGGGCGTTGACCAGCGTGTTGTCGGGATTGCCGGGCGCCGGATGCACCACCATGCCGGCCGGCTTGTCGATGACGATGAGGTCGTCGTCCTCGTAGACGATGTTGAGGTCGATCGCCTGGCCCTGCGGTGCCGCGGGGGCGGCGGGCGGGATCTCCAGGGTGAAGACCTGGCCCGGTTTGACCCGGTGCGACGGCTCCTCTATCGTCGCGCCGCCCAATTTGAGATGTCCCTGTTCGATCAAGGCCTTGATCCGGCTCCGCGAGAGCTCGGGCCGGGCCGCGGCCAGGGCGCGGTCCAGCCGCTCGCCGCCCGCGGTTTCCGGGATGGCGATCTCGAACCGGGTGCTTTCATGGGGTCCCGTCATGGGCCGCGAGACTATAGATTTCGAGGTGAGTGGCGAGGGATTTTCGCAGCGACAACGTGGCCGGCGCGGCGCCGGACATCCTCCAGGCCGTGATCGACGCCAACCGCGGCACGGAAACCTCCTACGGCAACGACCCTTATTCCGCGCGGGTCGAGCAGCGCCTCTCCGAGATCTTCGAGAAGCCGGTCAAGGCCTTCGCGGTCGGCACCGGCACGGCTTGCAACGCGCTGGCGCTCTCGGCGCTGACG
>JAYSFH010000805.1:0-1868 GCA_041913405.1 Dongia sp.
CGCCACGGCGGAAGCAAAGGAAGAGGTCGGGCTCAACACCCAGATCCCACGCGCCTGGGCCTCGCGGTAGTCGATGTTGGGCAGGAAGTTGGTCTCGACGTTGAAGATGGCTCTGAGCTTCGGCGCGCGGTCCAGCCGCGCCTTCGGCATGTCGGTCTGGCCGATCAGGATCTCGGCCTCCGGCAACAGGCGGTCGACCTCGGCGTCCGACATCGGCTTGTCTTCGGAGACGACCAGGCGCCCGAGCGCGTCGAGCCGCCGGCGCACCTCCGGCGCGCAGATGAGGTCGAGCGTCCGCGGCAGCGGATCGATCAGAATCAATGGACGGTCGGGCATGCAGCCGGCGTCCTCCCCCTATGCCCTCGATCGGCCCTCAGGCGGGACCGTTGGCCCAGACGCTAACCGGGAAATTCGCCCTTGGAAATCGATTTAATTTGCTGCGGCGCAAGAAAACTAAAGAAACCGCAGCGCCAGCTTCACCAGGCGCGGGACCAGCACCGGGCGCAGCAGCCGGCTGTCGTACTTCTCCATCCGCCGGTCGTTCTCGGCGAGGCAGAGCCGCATCAGGTCGGGCACCTTCAAATCGACCGCCAGCGACTTGCTCGTGGTCATGGTGAAGTTCTGGTCCTTCTTCTTGTCGCCCTGGCTGCCCTTGACCGCGCGCGCGGTGTCGAGCCGGCCCTTGATGCGGCCCAGGAAGCAGGCGACGCACCTGAGGTTGAACCACAGCCGCGCCGGCCAGGAGAGCTGGCGGCGATGCCAGGCCAGCCAGTTCACGAAGAACAGGATGTGCCGCGCCTCCTCCTGGATCACCGGCTCGAAGGTCTCGACCAGTTCTTCCGGGAAGAAGCCCGACCGGCGGGCCACGTCGAACAGCCCGAAGGCGAAGAAGCTGTCGATGCATTCCGCATAGCCCGTGGTCATGAAGGCCCATTCGGCATCCTTGGGCGCGGGATAGGGCGGCTCGGCATCGAGCGCGATGCCGTAGAAGGCGACCATCTTGGAGAGCACTTCCTTGTGCCGCGCCTCCTCTCCGCCATCCATCAGGATGGCCTCTTTCAGCAGCGGATCGCTGACCGCCTCGCCGTAGGTCCGGACCGCGATCGAGGCGCGGCCCTCGATCTGCACCGCGATGTTCCAGATCGGCAGCCCGGTCAGGCGCTTGAACGCCTCCTCCTCCAGCTTCGGCCAGGGAATGACCGCGGGGCGATAGGGATCATGGGTATCGAGCAGCATGCGGCAGAAGACCCGCTTGTGCTCCTCCGAGCCGAGCTTCAGCGCCGGCCGGCCTTCACCGGTGGAAAGAATCGGTTGTGCGGAACTCTGGTCGGCCATGCTCTTTGATCCGGGGCGGGAAATGGGGGAAAACATCGCCACCGGCCGCTGCCCTGTCAAGCTGCGCCCCCACGATTCGACGCCGCAGAACCCCGGGATTCCGCGGAATTCGCGCCACTGGCAAGGCTGGATCGAAGCCCTATATCCTGCTGACACCCCATGGAGGACCCGATGAGCGCAGCCGCCAAAAAGATCCCCGGCCCCGACCATCCGATCGCCATCCAGCCGACCCTCGATAAAGTCTCGGTCAGCTTCGCCGGCCAGGCCGTCGCCGATTCCGCCAACGCGCTCACGCTCCGCGAAGCCAAATACGCGCCGGTGCAATACATCCCCAAGCGCGACGTGCGGATGGAATTGCTGACCCCGACCGCGCACAAGACATACTGCCCCTACAAAGGCGATGCCTCCTATTTCAGCATCACGGTCGGCGACCGGACCGTGGAGAACGCAGTCTGGTGTTATGAGAGCCCCTATGATGCGGTCGCCGAGATCGCCGGCCATCTCGCCTTCTACCCGGACCGCGTGGACAGCAT
>JAYSFH010000806.1:0-1868 GCA_041913405.1 Dongia sp.
CGCCCGGCCGCACCCGGCCGACGATGGCGTTGAAGTTGGCGCCGTCGCAGTAGAAATAGCCGCCGACCGCATGGATCGCGTCGGCCAGTTCCTTGATGTCGTTCTCGAACAGACCGCAGGTGTTGGGGTTGGTGATCATCGTGCCGGCGACATCCGGCCCGAGCTTGGCCTTGAAGGCGGCGACATCGACCCGGCCGCGGGCATCGGCCGGCACCGGATCGACTTCGTAGCCCGCCGCGGCCGCCGTGGCCGGATTGGTGCCATGGGCGGATTCCGGGACCAGGATGCGCTTCCGGGCATCGCCCTTGGCGACATGGGCCGCGCGGATCGCCAGGATGCCGCAGAGCTCGCCATGGGCACCGGCGGCAGGCGAGAGCGCCACGGCCGGCATCCCGGTCAGCACCTTCAGCCAATGGGCCAGGGTGTCGATCAACTCCAGGGCACCCTGCACCGTTGAGACCGGCTGCATCGGGTGGAGATCGCCGAGGCCCGGCATCCGCACCGCCTTCTCGTTGAGGCGCGGGTTGTGCTTCATGGTGCAGGAGCCCAGCGGATAGACCCCCATGTCGATCGCGTAGTTCTTCTGTGACAGCCGGGTGTAATGCCGAACCACCTGGGGCTCGGAGAGGCCCGGGAGCCCGATCGGATTCTGGCGCCGGAGGCCGCCGAGGCGGTCCTTGTGCTTGGGCACTTCGGGGAGATCGACAGCGGTGCGGCCGGCCATCCCCTGTTCGAAGATCAGCGGCTCCTCGAGCACCAGGCCGCGGTTGCCGGAGATGGTGCCGGCACCGGCGCTCATCGGCGCGGTCACCGTGCCGCTCGGTCTGTCGGCCATCACTTCACCTCCGCGAGAGAGTCTTTGAGGGCGGTCTCGAGCGCCGCCATGTCGGTTTCGGTCACGGTCTCGGTCGCCGCGACCAGGAGCAGGTTCTCGAACTCCTTGCCGGGGATCAGGCGCGCCACCGGCACGCCGCCCAGCACCCGCCGCTTCGCCATGGCCTCCACGACCGGAATCGCCGGCTTGGGCAGGCTGAGGGTGAACTCGTTGAAGAAGCTCTCGTTGAGCAGCTTCACGCCCGGGATCTTGGTCAGGCGGTCGGCGAGGTTCGATGCCGCGGCGTGGTTGAGCTCAGCCAATCGCTGCAGTCCCGCCTCGCCGAGCAAGGTCAGGTGAATGGTGAAGGCGAGCGCACAAAGGCCTGAATTTGTGCAAATATTCGAGGTCGCCTTCTCGCGGCGGATATGCTGCTCGCGGGTCGAGAGCGTGAGCACCCAGCCACGCTTGCCGTCGACATCGACGGTCTGGCCGGCAAGGCGGCCCGGCATCTGCCGCAGGAACTTCTCCTTGGCCGCGAAGAGCCCGACGTAAGGCCCGCCGAAGCCCAGCGGATTGCCGATCGACTGCCCTTCCGCCACGGCGACGTCGCAGCCGGTATTCCCGGGCGCGCGCACCAGGCCGTAGGAGATCACCTCGGTCGAGACCGCGATGACCAGCGCGCCCGCGGCGTGCGCCGCCTCGGATAAAGCCGCAAAATCAATCAGATGACCGAAGAAGCTGGGATTCTGGATGACGACGCAGGAAGTGTCCTTGTCGATCATCCTGGTGATGTCTTCGCGCGCCTCCGGGTCGTAAGGCGCGGCCACAACGGTGAAGCCGGTATGCGCGCCGTAGGTCTCGATCACTTCGCGGTAATGCGGGTGGAGGCTGCCGGAGAGCACCGCCTTCTTCCGGCGGGTGACGCGGTTGGCCATCATCACCGCTTCGACCGTCGCGGTGGCGCCGTCATACATCGAGGCGTTGGCCACATCCATGCCGGTCAGCAGCGCGACCTGGGTCTGGAACTCGAAGAGATACTGCAGCGTGCCCT
>JAYSFH010000807.1:0-1860 GCA_041913405.1 Dongia sp.
GACGCCGCAGCCGATGTAGCAGACCTTGTCGAACGGCGCGTCCTCGCGGATCTTCGCCAGCGCGATCTCCGGCAGCACCGTGTGGTTGGCGAAGGTCGAGCAGCCCATGTAATGCAGGACCTTCTGGCCCTTATACGAGAACCGGCTGGTGCCGTCCGGCATCAGCCCCTGGCCCTGGGTCGCGCGAATCTTCTGGCAGAGATTGGTCTTGCGGCTGAGGCAATACTCGCATTCGCGGCATTCCGGGGTGTAGAGCGGGATGACATGGTCGCCCTTCTTCAGCGATTTCACGCCCGGGCCGACCTCGACCACGATGCCGGCGCCCTCATGGCCCAGGATCGCGGGGAAGGCGCCTTCGGGATCCTCGCCGGAGAGGGTGAACCAATCGGTGTGGCAAAGGCCGGTCGCCTTGATCTCCACCATGACCTCGCCCTCTTTCGGGCCCTCGAGGTCCACGTCGTCGATAACGAGAGGCTTGCCGGCCCCCAGCGCCAAAGCTGCCTTGGTCTTCATGTCGTTTCCCTGTAGATCGGTCCCAGAAGCGCCGCATCGACCCCACAAAAACGGGGTGAGGATGGAGCGCAGATGATTGAACAGGAATGCT
This sequence comes from Dongia sp., assembly GCA_041913405.1. GTDB lineage: Bacteria > Pseudomonadota > Alphaproteobacteria > Dongiales > Dongiaceae > Dongia. Next base: position 605 of record JAYSFH010000807.1, read on the forward strand.
AACGAGAAGTCGACAGGCTCCGAAATTGGACTTTGGAAGGAGGCCATAAGAGTCAATAATATGGCCCTGAAACACACCCGGCCGGACGTCGCAAAAAAACAAGATCCGGCCGACTTGGGAGATGGACTTTGCGGAGTCCTTGGGGAGGGTAGGAGATGATCGCCACGGAGAAGGTCGTCGCCGAGACGGACACGCTGCGGCATGGGACCGCGCGCGGCAGCGGCATCCGCTGGGCGGTGCAGGAATGCAGCCAGCGCGACAACCTGAAAGCCGCCGTCGCCGAGTTGCTGGAAGCGATCGCGCATGACCAAAGCGAGCTGGTCCTGCTGTTCTGCTCGCCGCAGTTTCACATCCCGGAGATCGCGGCGGCGGTCGGCGCCAGCGGCGGCAATACCAGCCGGATCGTCGGCTGCACCACCGCGGGCGAGCTGACGCCGCTCGGCCATCGCGACGGCACCATCGCCGGGATCAGCTTCCCGGCGGAGCATTTCGTGACCAGCCTCCGGGTCTTCGAGCAGCTCTCGAAATTCGAGATCGCAGATGGATTCACTGACGCGCGCACCATGCTGGTCGATCACGAGGCGGTGCAGGCCCGGCACGGCAAGCTGCATACCTTCGGTGTGCTGATCAACGACGGCCTCTCGATGCGGGAAGAGGCGATCGCCAGCGCCTTCGGCAATGCGCTGGGCCACGTGCCGCTGGTCGGAGGCTCGGCCGGCACCAGCGCCATGACCACCGAGCCCAACATGTTCCTGGGGGACCGCGTGCTCACCAATGCCGCGGTGCTGATGCTGATCTCGACCGATCTCGATTTCCGGGTATTCCAGACCCAGCATTTCGAGCCCCTGGACCAGCAGCTGGTGATCACCCGCGCCGATCCCGGCCGGCGCGTCGTGATGCAGATCAACGCCGAGCCCGCGGCGCTGGAATATGCGCGGCTGCTCGGCCTCGAGCGCTCGGAGCTGACGCCCGGCGTCTTCGCGCTTCATCCTTTGGTCGTACGTGCGGGCGGCCGTCATTATGCGCGGGCGATCCAGAAGGTGAATGACGACGATTCATTGCAGTTCTTCTGCGCGATCGACGAGGGCATCGTGCTGTCGATCGCCAAGAGTGGCGACCTGGTCGAGGACCTGGATTCGGTGTTCAACAAGCTGCATGAGGATCTGGGAGAGGTCGAAGCGGTGCTCGGCTTCGACTGCATCCTGCGCTACATTGAGATGGAGCAGGGCCAGATGCTGAGCCCGGTCTCCAACCTG
>JAYSFH010000808.1:0-1857 GCA_041913405.1 Dongia sp.
AATCCTGCACCTTCTCCCCCTGCCGAATCAGCGTTTCTCCGGCGGACAGCGCGATCAATTCCGGAGGCGGCTGCAATGCTTGCAGCTCCGCCTCACTGACTCCATTCAGCAATTCGGATTGGGCAAGGTAGTGAAGAACGTCAATCGACGATGGCAAGGGCGGTGCCCAGACTGGCGGGAAAGTAACTTAACATCGGCAACCTGTAGCTTCAATTGCGAGCCAGAACCAGTCGGCAGACCGAATCGTTTAATCCAGCTGCAATTGACAGCGGAAAGAGCAGACCTCTACACTTAATAAGTGAAATTTTGAGCACCGCAGCGATGCTGCGGGCGCGTGCGCGACACATCTGGATGAGATCAATCGAATGACAAGCGCCGCCCCGCTTTCGCGCATCGCTTCTTTGGCTGTTGGCGGCTCCGCGCTGGCCTCCTGCCTTGCTGACATCCGCCGGTCCTATCATGTGGCGATGGATGAGAGCGCACGCCGGATCGGCCTGATCGCCGAGGGCGTCTTGCAGAACGGCCGGTTGAACGCGGGCGCAGCGAGCTTCGCGCATCTCGGGACGCTGGCGCCGCTTTATCCGGAATGGCTGGGCGACCGCCGTTTCGCTGAAATCCACGGTTGCCGCTTCCCCTATATCGCCGGTGAAATGGCGCGCGGCGTCGCGTCCGTGGCAATGGTTGTCGCCGCCGGTCGGGCCGGGTTCCTGGGTTTCTTCGGCGCCGCCGGGATCGCACCGGCACGCGTGGCCGAGGCTGTGCGCGAGATCGGCCAGAAGAGCGAGGGACGGCCTTGGGGCAGCAACCTGATCCATTCGCCGAACGAGCCCGAGCTCGAGCGCGCCATGGTCGATGTCTATCTCGGCGAGAACGTCCGGCGCGTGTCGGCGTCGGCCTTCATGGCGCTGACGCCGCAGGTCGTGCGCTATGCCTGCCGCGGTCTGCACACCGATCCGAGCGGCCAGATCAAGCGCACGAACCATGTCTTCGCCAAGATTTCGCGCACGGAAGTCGCAGCCCAGTTCATGGCGCCGCCGCCGCGCGCGATGCTGGACGCGCTGGTCGCTGCCGGAGATCTCACGCGGTCCGAGGCGGACCTCGCGCAGCACCTGCCGGTGGCCGAAGACGTCACGGCGGAGTCCGATTCCGGGGGGCACACCGACAACAGGCCATTGACCGTGCTGCTGCCGCTGATCCTGCGGGAACGCGACCGCGCCATGAGCGCGCACCGTTTTGCGCGTCAGATCCGCGTCGGCGCGGCCGGCGGATTAGGCACACCGTCGTCGGTGGCGGCGGCATTCGCCCTCGGAACCTCCTATGTCCTCACCGGCACGGTGAACCAGGCCGCTATTGAATCAGGGCTGCCGGAAAATGGCCGCCGGATGCTGGCCGACGCCGGCATGGCCGATGTCACGATGGCGCCCTGCGCCGATATGTTCGAGATGGGCGTGAAGGTGCAGGTCCTCCGTAAAGGCACGTTCTTCGCGCAGCGCGCGACGAAGCTGTACGAGCTTTATCGCAACTACACGTCTCTCGACGCGATTCCGGATGATGCGCGAAAGATGCTGGAGCGCGACCTGTTCCGCCGCCCGCTCGGCGAGATCGAGGCCGAGGTGAACGCTTTTTTCAAAAGCCGCAACCCGTCGGAACTGGAACGCGCCGCGCAGGACCCCCAGCACCGGATGGCGCTGATCTTCCGCTGGTATCTTGGCCACTCCAGCCGCTGGCCGATCGCGGGCGACGAACAGCGCCGCCTCGACTATCAAATTTGGTGCGGCCCGGCGATCGGCGCCTTCAACGATTGGACCAGGGACTCCTTCCTCGGCGATCCGGCGCAGCGTACCGTCGCGCAGATCG
>JAYSFH010000809.1:0-261 GCA_041913405.1 Dongia sp.
GGACGGTCTGCTGCTCGCGATCGCCAACGCGCTCAGCCACGACATCTACTACAAGATGATCGACCCCAATGCCGATACCAAGCGCCGCCTGGTCATCAGCCGCATCCTGCTCGGTCTGGTGGCCCTGGTCGCGGCCTACGTGGCCGGCACGCTGGGGGCGGACATCCTGTTCCTGGTGTCCTGGGCCTTCTCGATGGCGGCGGCCGGCCTGTTCGCGGGCCTGGTGCTCGGCATCTGGTGGAAGAGGGCGGGCGATGCCGC
>JAYSFH010000809.1:271-813 GCA_041913405.1 Dongia sp.
AGGTATCTGGGGCATCATCGTCGGCTTTGGCCTCTGCATGTTCTTCCTGATCTCGACCGAGTTCTATGGGCCGTGGGTCAAGCAGAGCCTGAGCTGGATGGGCGACATCAACATCGTCAAGATCCGCGGCCGCGACGTCGCGTACATCTGGGGCATCAACAACATCTCGGTCGGCATCTTCGGCATCCCGGCGGCGTTCATCGCGATGCTGGTCGCCGGCTGGGTGAGCAAGCCCGCATCGCCCGAGATGCAGGACTTCATCGACTCGATCCGCGTGCCCGCGGGATCGGTGCGCAACGCCGAAGCGGCCCATTGACGACCGCTGCAATCCGATGAGAGTGAGGGCGGGGCGCAAGCCTCGCCCTTTCCATTTGGGACCATGAACCAACCCGACTTCTTCTGGGGCTACCTGCCCTTCTGGATCCTGAACTACGGGCTTTCGCTCGTGGCCTGGGCCTGCATCGGGCGCTGGGTGCTCGCGTTCTTCGTGCCGGCGCTGCAGCCCGGGAATTACATCTGGCGATCCTTCGTCTGGCTCACCG
>JAYSFH010000809.1:823-1849 GCA_041913405.1 Dongia sp.
TTGCCCCTCATCACCGCCTTCTGGCTGTTCTGGCTGCGCACCGGCATTTACTTCGCCATGGCCTCGGCCGGCATGACGCCGCGTCTGGCGGGCGGAGGCTGAGATGCTGCGTCACCAGGTCTTCGCCCTCGTACTGGGCCTTGCCGTCTTCAATGGCATCTTCTCGCCGCTGGTCCATCTCGTCGCGGCCTACAGCCTGATCTGGGCGCCGCCCTGGCTGCCGAACGATCCGAGCGTCACCTTCTATTTCGCGAGCCTGATCGTGGCGACGACGACGCTCCTCGTCTCGGGCGTGCCGGCCGCCCTGATCGAGCGCGCGGTCCCTGCGTCGCGCGAAGCGCCTGGCCCGAACTGGGTGTGGGCACTGGTCGCACTGGTGCTCTGCTTTCCCGCCCTGGTCCGTGTCTTGCTCATCTCGGGTGCCGTGCAATAGTCTGGAGCCGAGGGTCGGCATGGACAGGATCGAGTATCTCGCGGATGTCATCGTGCGTCGCGGCTGCGGTTTTGCGTTGCTGGCGATCTGCATGGTCATGCTCGGCCTCTCCTACGACCTGCTGCTCTGCCTGAAGTCCGGCGCGGTCCTCCAGGCGCTGCATGGTGTCGTGCTCGGCCTGTTCGCGTACAATGCACCCCGGTGGAACCACAGGTCGACGGAACTCTGGGTACTCCACGACAGGGGCGCCGATCTCCCGCCGAACTATCCCCCCGAGCAACTGCTCGAGGTGCTGCGCAAGACCTATCTCCGCTACGCGGAGATGGCTGGCGTCGTCACGCTGGCGCTCTGCATCGGCGCTGCGATCGTCTGGATCGTCCGCGGCTGAGTCTGCGCCCCTCGGGGACGGGCGGTCAGTCTGCGACAAAAAGGAAGCGGCCACCTGCGAGGGCGGCCGGTTTCCTTTTTGAGGTTTGACGCGGCTCCGGTAAATATCGCGGCATGAAACTCGAAGCCATCGCCATCGGCCACCGGCCACCCGAAGACGTGAACGCGATCATCGAAGTGCCGATCGGCGGCGAGCCGATCAAGTA
>JAYSFH010000810.1:0-1847 GCA_041913405.1 Dongia sp.
CGCCTCGGTGGCGGGATCGGGCTTGTCGGCCTTCAGCGGATCGAGATAGTTCTGCGCGGTCAAGGGATCGCCCGCGTCCAGCAGCGCCCGCGCGGCGAGCAGGCGGACTTCGTTGCGGAACGGGTTCGGGTAGTCCGAGATATCGGGCAAGGCGCCGCTGAAGATCTTCGCCGCCGCCGCGTCGTCGCCGCGCTTGGCGGCGATGTAGGCGGCCATCAGGTTGGCTTCCGGCACGTTGTGCAGCGCAGGCTCGGCCATCAGCCGCTCGGCGCGATCATAGGCGCCGTGCATGGTCTCAGCCGCGGCGCCGATCGCCATGATCAGCGGGTTGTTCCGGGCGTTGCGGTCGGCGTCAAGAATCTCGCTGATGCGCCCCGCCGCTTCCGGGGCGCGGCCGTTGGCCAGCAGGAACTGCGCATGCTCGAGGAGCGCGCGGTTCTTGTCGGCGGGCGATGCGGCCTTGATCTTGGTCTTCAACGCCTTGTCGTCGTCCATGAAGCTGGCCTCGCCGCCGCGGCGCCACTTCTTCATGTCGAACAGGCTGGCGGTGGTGGGCAGCGCCTTCGGCACCGAGACGACCACCGGCGGCGGCGGCGCGCCATCGGGCGTCGGCGGCGCAGGCGCGGCCTCTGCGGGTGCGGCTTCGGCCGGTGCCGGCTCAGTCTGCGCCGGCTCAGTCTGCGCCGGTTCGGGCGGCTTCGGCTGTTCGGGCGCGGGCGCCTCGGCGCTGGCTTGCGGCGGCGTGGTGATGACGACGCCGTTGGGGCTGGCGGTGACCGTCGGGCGGTCGTTCAGCAGCGCCACGACCACGCCCTGGTAACTCGGCAGCAGCTTGAAGTCGGGCCAGTCGGATTGCCGCGCGATGCCCGTGCCAGCCACCTGCGTCGGCGTCACCACCAGCTTGCTGCGGTCGGCCGGGTCTTCGAGGTCGATGGCGGCGCCGGCGGCGATCAGCCGGACGATCAGGCTGGTGCCGCCGTTCGGCAGGGTCTCGCGACTCTGCTGCAAGGGCTCGGCCGGCGCGATGGCCTGGCCCGGACGCAGCGTTATCTTCCAGCGCGCCCCCTCCGGCTCGGTCGTGGCCGACGCCGATGCGCCGCCGGTGATGCGCAAGGCCAGTGCGAAGGTCGAGGGCAGCAGCTCGGCCTTGCCGATCGCCTTCTCGACACGGGCCAGCGGCTTCAGGTCGGCCTTGCCCGGGCGATCGAAGACCAGCCAGAGCGCATCGCCGCGGCGGAACACCGCCAGCGCCACCCGCTTCGGCCAATCGAAATAGAGCGTAGCGCCATCCGACAGCGGCAAGGCGGTGACCTTGACATCGACCGAGGGCGGCGGCACGCGCGGCGGCTCGAAGGCGGTCGGCGGCGCCGCGGTCACCGGCGTCGCAACACCGGGGCCGGACACGCCCGCGGTTGTCGTCGGGACGGCGGCCTTCGGCGCCTCAACTTCCGGCAGCGCCGATTGCAGTTCCGGCATCAGTTCAGGCGCAGCGGCGGCGACTTGCGGCGCTTCCGGCTGGGCTGCTTCCGGCTGGGGTGCTGCGGGCTGGGTGGTTGGAATTTCCGCCGGGATATCCTGCAGCTCCGGCTCCGGCTTGGATTGGGCCGGCTCGGGTTGCGCGGTCGCGACCTCGGCCGGCACCGGCGTGGGCGCGGCAGGCTTTTCCTTCGGCAGGTTCGCGGCATCACGATCGTAGACGTCGAGCACGACGGTGTTGCCGCTCGCGAAATCACGCAACACCGTTCCGGGCTTCAGCACGAGCTTCACGGTGAGGCCGCCCGGCGTCGCACTGGCACTGATGGAATCGACGCGCGGCGGCAGGTCGCCGGCGACCTTCGCGAGATCGA